>NZ_JBZNBU010000095.1:0-11736 GCF_058530065.1 Waterburya sp.
AACATCACAGTCCTACAATTTTTGAAGGCGTTATTATTAGCAACAAATTTAACGCGCTTCTACAGTAAATCTCCTAAGTGTTTTCGTCATCAGTAAAATCACGCATATCTTAACTTTAGTTGGGATTAATAAATATCTATGCAATCTCGAACGCATTCTTTTCTTCTTTCTGCTAGTCGATCCCGTTCGGGCAAAATCAACAGAGAAAGTTGTAATTTTGGCTGAAAATGGGAATCCTTAAATTGATAAGTCTTAAATTATGACTGACTATTTAATAACTTTGTAGTCAGCGGGAGTAACTTGTATGGATAATGTTGTAGAAATTATTGAAGCTGAAGGTATTTTGGATAGTGTTAATGCTAACAATCTACGTCGCGAGATTCTAGATTTAATCGATCGCGGTGTCAAGTCGATTTTAGTCGATCTAACAGATGTTAGCTTTATGAATAGTTCGGGAATGGGAGCATTGGTAGCTACTTTAAAAGCTGTTAAGACAGCTAAAGGGGAATTAACTCTTTGTTCGTTGAGCGATCAGGTGAGAATAATTTTTGAACTATCGAGAATGGATCGTATTTTTAATGTTTATCAGGATCGTGCAGAATTTGAGGCAAAACACAGTATTAGGGTTTAGTTTTGGAGTTTTATCTTTAATAAAGAAAAGTCATCATCTAGGATTTGATTTTGATGTTTATTTTTAATAAACTGCCACACTTTAAATAAATTAAAATCATTTCGTTCTTGATTTTTGGCAATTAACTTTACTAAATTATCTATTCCCCAAAGTTGCTCGTTATTTTGGGGAACTTCATATACTCCGTCGCTCAAAACATAGAGGTAATCATCATTTTTGAGAAAATAAGTATCTTGTTCAAAAGGGTATTCATCTAGCATACCAATAGGTATATTATCATTATCTAAATATTCAGTTTGAGAGCGAGCAGTATTAATAATTAGACCAGGAGGATGTCCTGCCGAAGCATAGGCAATTTCCCGATCTTTGAGATTAATTACCCCATACCAAATAGTGAAATAATTATCCCCTGCTTCATTCATTTGAAAAATGTGATTTAATCCCGTTAAAACCGTCCAAGGTTCGTAAAAATCTGTGTTGTAAAGAGACTGCGATCGCAAAATATTTAAAATAGAAATTGATAGTAAAGCCGATTGTACTCCATGTCCTGCTACATCTACTAAATAGACTACTAAATGGGAACTGTCTAACCAGTAATAATCGAAGATATCTCCTCCTAATTGTGCAGAAGGGGAAAAGTGATGTTCGATCACAATTTTCTCGGTTAAAGGTTTGGGTAAAAGCGATCGCACGTAGTCTCCAGCTCGATCTAATTCTCCTTGTAATTTTTGATTTTGTTCTTGTAATTTCGCTTCGCTAGCTTTTAGTGCGATTTCAGCTTTTGCTGCTTTGAGAATTCTAGCCAAACGCTGACATAATACAGGGGGATGAATGGGTTTAGTAATATAGTCTATTGCTCCCACTGTAAAGGCTCGATCGACGGATTCTTTATCGTTTAATCCCGTAATCATTAATACGGGGATTTTTAACTCTTTACCTTCTATTTGATTGAGTTTTTCACAACAATCAAAACCATTCATTATGGGCATCATTGCATCTAATAGAATCATATCTGGTTGATGTTTTTGCCAAGCAATCAAACATTCTTCTCCGTTTTCTACTTCTATAATTCGATAACCTTCTTTTTTAAGAATTAAACGGAGTAATATTCTAGTAGATTTATCATCATCTGCAACTAAAATTAGAGGGGATTTTGATTCACAATTAAGATTCATTTTAAATGTAATTTAGTTTACCTATTATTTGCGGATTATCGATATTAATTACTTTTGAATTCTATTTTCTATTCTTAATTACTAATCGTCCACATTTTCAAAAAAATGAGTTAGAATACGGCAGATTTAATAATTATCAATATCCGTAGATAAACAACTATCTTGGCTGTAATAAAACAATGAATGGATTGAAGCTAGGAAATAAATTTAACACTTTATTATTATTAATTTTTATTTTAGGTAGTGTAGTAAGTGGAGTTGCTTTATCGTCTGCCATGCAGAATCGGGCTGAAGAGGAAGTAACAGCTAGGGCTGAAATTCTGACTCAAACTATGAATTCAGTACGTAACTATACTAGTAATAATATTAAACCTTTATTAGCCGATCGCTTGCTATCTCAAGAGAAATTTATTTCAGAAACCGTTCCTGCCTATGCTGCTAGAGAAGTATTTGAAAATTTTCGTCAACGTCCAGCATACCAAGATTTTTTATACAAAGAAGCAGCTATAAATCCTACCAATTCTAGGGATCGATCTGATATCTTTGAAACCAAATTAGTAGAAGAATTTAGGCGCAATCCAAACTTAGCAAAAAAGACGGGATATTACGAGGGCAATGGAGAAAAGTTATTTTATATTTCTCGTCCGTTGGCAATTAAAAAAGAAAGCTGCTTGCAATGTCATGGAGATCCCCAACAAGCACCCCTTAGTATGCTTAAAACTTACGGTACAAAAAATGGCTTTGGCTGGCAATTAAATGAGATAGTAGCTGCCCAAACTATTTATATTCCTGCTAATGAAGTATTCCTTAAGGGACAACAATATTGGTTATTAGCAGTTAGTATTTTTATGGTTATTTTTACCTTAGTTATTTATTTAATTAATGTATTACTCAATCGAGCAGTAATCAAACCTTTAAAAAAACTGACTCGCTATGCTCAAAACCTTAATAATAATGATACCTTAAACTTATCAACAACTATTATTTCTTTAACCAATAGAAATGATGAACCAGGACAACTGGCAAGGGCTTTTCAGCAAATGAGTCAAGCAGTTTTAGAAAGAGAAAAACAACTCCAGCAAGCCCAAATAGCAATAAAAAAGAGCGAAGCTTACTATCGTGCTTTAATCGAACAAGCTTCCGATGTTATTTTGATTTTAAATAAACAGCATCTAATTACTTATGTTAGTCCTTCAGCCTTAGCTATTCTTGGCTATCAAACTAACACAATTATCGGACATAATATTTTAGATTTGATCGATCGCGAGTTACATTTTAGCTTAAAGGATTTTCTCAATCAAGCCTCTAAAAACACAGGAATTTCTATTCCAATAGAACTCTCTTTTCGCCATCAAAATAGCTCTTGGCTGCCCATAGAAGCGATCGCTAATAATCTTTTAGAAGATCCTCAAATTAATGGCATTGTTTTAAATTTACGCGATATTACCGAACGACAACAAGCCGATGAGAAATTAAGGTTATTAGAGTCAGTGGTCGTCAATGCTAACGATGCGATCGTCATTACCGAAGCTAAATCTTTAGAAGCACCAGAACAGCCTAAAATTGTTTATGTTAACGAAGCTTTTACTAAAATTACTGGTTATACTTCCACAGAAGTAATTGGTAAAACTCCGCGTATTTTTCAGGGTCCAAAAACCGATAAGAAAAAGTTACAGGAAATTAAAGAATCTCTTTTAAACTATCTTCCTGTTGAGACTGAAATAATTAATTATGGTAAAAATCAACAGGAATATTGGGTAGAGTTAAATATAGTTCCTATTGCCGATCGTAAAGGAAATTATACTCATTTTGTTGCGGTGGAGCGAGATATTACTCAACAAAAGTATAACGAACAAGAGTTACGAGATCGCGAAGCGGCTATTAAAAGTTTATATCAGCTGACAGCCCAACAAAACGTTGGTTTTTCTAAAAGAATAGAGCGTATTTTGACGATGGGTTGCGAACAATTTAATTTAGAATTGGGAATTCTCAGTAAAATAGATCGAGATGTTTATAAAATTGTTGGAGTTAGTTTTTCTCCCGAGTTAAATCTGGATCTAAAAATAGGCGACTTTTTTAGTTTGGAAGCTACTTGCTGCGAAGAAACTATCATTAATAATCAACCTGTAAATTTTATTAAAAACCAAACTAATATTCAAGAACATCCTTGTTATTTAGATACTAATATTGCTGCATATTTAGGTACAACAGTAATGGTAGGAGGAGAAATTTACGGTACCTTAGACTTTTCTAGTACCATTCCTCATAAAATATCTTTTAAACCATTACAAATTGAATTCATTCAGTTAATGGCAGAATGGATCGGTAGGGAGATAGAACGCTATAAATCTCGTTCCAAGCTAGATCGAGCTAAAAATGATGCCGAAGCTGCAAACAAAGCTAAAAGTGAGTTCTTAGCTACCATGAGCCATGAAATTCGTACTCCTATGAATGCTGTAATTGGGATGACTGGTTTATTGCTCAATACCAATTTAGATAACCAACAAAAAGATTTTGTTAATACTATTCGCAATAGTGGTGATGCTTTACTAACTCTGATTAATGATATTCTCGACTTCTCCAAAATTGAAGCGGGCAAATTAGAATTTGAAACCCAACCTTTCTCTTTAAATAAATGTATTGAATCGGCACTGAGTTTGATTGCACCTTTAGCAGAAAAGAAACAACTAGAACTAGCATATACAATCGAACCAGATACTCCTAAAAATATAATTGGAGACATTACCCGTTTGCGACAAATATTAGTCAATTTATTAAGTAATGCAGTTAAATTTACTGAAGAAGGGGAAATAGTAGTTTATGTTAGAGGGCAAGCCCTAGATCGATATATTTCTAGTGAAGAATCAATTATTTTTAAAACTAATAATTTAGATCGCCCTGAGGTATGTCAAATTGAATTTGCTGTCAAAGACACAGGAATTGGAATTCCCGCAGATCGTTTAGATCGTTTGTTTAAATCCTTCAGTCAAGTAGATGCTTCCACTACCAGACAGTATGGCGGTACGGGATTAGGTTTGGCAATTAGCCAAAAGCTAGCGAATATGATGGGGGGGAAAATGTGGGTAGAAAGCCAGCCAGGAGTCGGATCGACTTTTTACTTTACTATCTCTGCCACTATTACCGAAGATAGTAACGAAGAAACTCCCTCAAAGCATTTACAAGACAAACATATCTTAATAGTAGATGATAACGCTACTAATCGTAAAATATTAACTCTACAGGCTCAATCTTGGGGAATGATAGCTTATGAGGCAGAATCTGGGGAAAAAGCTTTAGAAATTATCTCTAACAAGATTAAATTAGATTTAGCTATTCTAGATATGCAAATGCCTAGAATGAATGGCTTAACCCTTTCCAGAAAAATTCGCCAACAGTCTCAATATCTCCATCTACCGTTAATAATGTTAAGCTCTATGAGCAAGCACGAGATTGTCAAACAAGCTCAAGATCTTAATTTTGCTGCCATCATCCACAAACCGATCGCCCAATCTCAACTATATCAAATAGTTTTAAAAGCGATCGCCGATACTCCCATCAAAGTAAAAAGTACCGATACTTCTTTCCTCAATGCCAATTTAGCTACAAAATTACCACTCAATATTTTGCTTGCTGAAGATATCGCCGTCAATCAAAAAGTAGCCCTACTAATTTTGCAACAAATGGGCTATCGTGCCGATGTAGCTCAAAATGGCATCGAAGTATTAACCGCTTTGCGTCGTCAGTTTTACGATGTGGTATTGATGGATATCCAAATGCCCGAAATGGATGGATTAACTGCTACTAAAGTAATTCATGAAGAATTTTCGCCAGAATTTCGCCCTCGTATAATTGCCATGACTGCTAATGCCACAATTGGCGATCGCGAAAAATGTCTTGCTGTTGGGATGGATGATTATGTCAGCAAACCCATCCGCGTTGAAGAATTAAGGGAAGCTTTGAGTCGATGTAAGGAGACGGAGAGATATTATCCCGCGAAGACGGGACTGGAAGATTGGGAAAGCGATCGAGAGACCAAAGCGATCGATTTTGCAGTGTTGGAATCAATTAGTGAAATGGCGGGAGAAGAAGCTAGTTTACTGTTGGCAGAGATGATTGAAAGTTATCTTCAAGATACTGAAATTAGATTAAAAGCGATCGCCGAAGCAATTAAAATCGAAAATGCCAAGATAATTAATGAAGCAGCCCATAGTATGAAGTCTAGTAGTGCTAATTTAGGGGCAATTCATTTAGCTCAACTATGCGAAGAATTGGAACAATTAGGCAAAGATAAGAAACTTAATAATACTCCAGCCCTATTGTCTAGTGCTGAATCGGAATTTAAACAAGTAAGACAAGCATTACGCTCGTTTTTAATGAATCTACCATAGTTATAATCATTCCAATTAATTTTCTCACGATTAAATGGCTTTAAGGTTAGAGGTTAGAGGTCAGAGGTCAGAGGTCAGAGGTCAGAGGTCAGAGGTCAGGTAGGGACTCCGATGAGCGTTCCCTTGCGCCTGTCCTAAAGGATACCGCTCCGCATATCGGCGGCGCGGGGTCTCATCGTTTCATGAAACGTCCGTACAGAGGTCAGCCCAGAAGGTTTTTAGATGGTTTCTATATACTCGAAGCATCGATTGGGGAAGACTGAAGCGCGAACTTGTGTCGCGCTTTTGAAGTCTTTTATGCTTAGTTATCCTTGCCACCCCTGTCACTCAAGACCAGACTTTTTCTCTAGGGAAAGCACGAGTTAGAGAGTTATCAGTTAGACAATTGATAGGTAGGAAAATCAATATAACCTTTGGCTGTGGGCTGGTTAGAATACCAGGTGGAAACTTCAGCATCAGGGCTTAATTCCCAATTGTGAGCAAAACGCTCTACTAAGTCTGGATTGCTGATATAAGGTCTACCAAAAGCAATTAGATCTCCATCCCCTTTAACGATTGCTTCTTCTGCTTGATGGCGATCGTAACCGCAGTTGCCCATTAAGACTCCTCGATATATATTTTTTATTTCTGCTAGAGTCATTGGTTCTCCCTGTTCGTGAAAGCCAAACCCCAATCCATCTAATACATGTAGGTATGCCAATCCATAACTATTTAATTGTTGAATGACGTAAGTGAATGTTTCTCGATAGTCTGGCGAACCCATATCGTTAAATACTCCATTGGGGGATAGTCTGACACCAACTCCCGCAGCATCCCACACGGTTAATATAGCTTCAACAATTTCTTTCAGAAAGCGATAGCGATTTTCGATACTGCCACCATATTTATCGGTTCTGTGGTTAGTCTTAGACTGTATAAATTCGTCGATTAGATAGCCATTTGCTCCGTGTATTTCTACTCCGTCGAATCCCGCTTGTTTGGCTCTCAGGGCAGCTTGACGATAATCTTCGACAATCTGGGGGATTTCTTCCGTATTTAAAGCTCTAGGGGTTTCATAGGGTTGTTTCCCTTCGGGAGTATGGGCTTCTCCTCCTTGAATGGCGATCGCACTAGGGGCGACGGGTAAAGCATTATTGGGCTGAAAACTACTATGAGAAGCTCTACCTGTATGCCACAGTTGTAAAAAGATTTTCGCGCCCTTTTGATGTACTGCTTCGACTACTTGTTTCCAACCTGTCGTTTGTTCGTCGGTGTAGATTCCTGGGGCATTGACCCAGCCATTGCCTTGTAAAGATATAGATGTTGCCTCGGTAATAATTAAACCCGCTCCCGAACGTTGGGCATAATATTCTGCCATCATAGCATTGGGAATTCTATTGGCACTGGCACGACCACGAGTCATGGGAGCTAAAACGACCCGATTTTTAAGGGCTAATTTTCCTTCTAAGGGACTGAGAAGTTGAGGTACTTTAGTCATGATTATTAGATTATTTGCTAATTATTATTGTTACTAGTTGACTGGTCTACTATCAAAAGACAGATTTATATCTAGATTTTGGTTGCGTTACTAGCAGTTATCGATCGCTAGTTAGGATTTGCCCGAAAACAATCTCGATAAAGTTTTCCATTGGTGCGACAGACTTGGTAACTTTGGCTTGCAAAATAGCTCCCTCCCAACCAGACAAAATAAATCTTGCTAAATTGATTAAATCCAGATCTTGAGGAATTTCTCCTGCTTGCTCTGCTGCTTGAAGACATTTCAGGAAACTAGCTTCCCAATCGCTAAATACTTGGCTCAGGCGATCGCGGAATAATTCGTTTTGAGCCGATAATTCTTGAGCGAGATTGCCCATCAAACAGCCATGAGAACATTGAGATTTTTCCATATCTGCGATGCCCGATTTAAAGTAGTCGCGCAATCTTTTTAAGGGAGACAATTTTTCATTGCCCAAAAGCTGGTTGAGCTTATTTTGATAACGCTGAGCAAACTCATCAATGAGAGCTAATCCAAAATCCTCTTTACTAGAAAAGTAATAGTAAAAAGAACCTTTTGGTACGCCAGCAGTAGTTAGTATCTCATTAATACTTGCTGCTTTAAATCCTTGTCGAACGACAATTTGGCTGCCTACTTGAATCAGTTCATTGCGTTTGTTGGTAACTTTCATAAGTTTATAGTAGACCAGTCGTCTAGTAAAGTCAAGGTCATTACTGTTGTTTTAATTCTCAACCACAGTAAATTAACCAGGCAAAAAAAAGGAAGGAACTTAAGGAGTACGATATCCTTTTGTCCTTCCCTGCCAGCATTAATTGAATTACTGTTATTTACAATTGATTTTCAAATATTTTTGCTTCTACCAAGACATCAGGCCAATTTTCATCTGCTTTTTCAATATTGCCATCAATATCTTCCAGCCACTGATCTTGTACTGCGGGGCTGAAGTTAAGATATAGTTTCTCGTCCACAATCGACCAAGCTTCAGGATCTGTAGACACGACATTACCTTCACTTAGAGCTTTAGCACAGTAACCTCCATATTGAGGGGCATAAGCTTCGGGATCTTCTTCAAATAGCTCTTGATTTTCCGCGCTAGCAAATCTCCAAATTGCCCCATTCCACTCAGTTTCGTAATCGCTACTTCCTTCAACAACTTCTTCTTCAGTAAAGTAAGCTACGGGATCTGTACCTCGAATTGCCAACCCGCTAGAAGATTCTATATACACTGGGGATACAGCATCAGCAGCAGCAGCACAGGGGTCAACACCAGCACAAGGGTCAACACCAGCGCAGGGATCTATACCAGCACAAGGATTTACTCCCGCACAGGGATCTATACCAGCGCAAGGATTTACTCCCGCACAGGGATCTATACCAGCGCAAGGATTTGCCCCCGCACAGGGAGAGGCATTGACACTACTAAAATAATTAGGACTTCCTACTAATCCTAAAGAGATAATCGAGGCTGCTGCAACAGTTGCTAAATACTTAAATTTCATTAATACTAGATTTCTACTTAAATAAATTTTCTAGGCTTGGTACTACGACCAATCAGTCAAGACAGTAGATTACTATAAAATACAATCTTGTTATTAGGGTACTCAATAACTCGATAAAAAACAGTTTAGATCTAAAATATTCAGATTTATAGTCTTACATATGAAACTGTCTTTCAGAGAATACTGCAATACTCTAGCAATCAAAATATTACTGAAACCTTAAAATCAAATTAGAAAAAAACAAAATTTCATAATTTAATTTTTAATCTACTCTTTTTTTCCATAGCCACCACCCCCAGGAGTTTCGATCGCAAAAGTATCGTTAGTATTAATTTCGACTGTAGCTTGGCTGTCTAATTTTCTAATAGTGTTGTTGGAAGTTTGAAGATAATTATTACCAGCTTTTCCCGACTCTCCCCCTGCCAGACCAAAAGGTTTCACTCGACGACGATTGGATAAAATGCCCGCAGTCATTGGTTCTAGAAAACGAATTTTTCTTACCGTACCGTTGCCACCTCGGTTGATACCCATGCCTCCACTATTTTGACGAATACTAAATTCTTCTAAAATTACAGGAAAACGCAACTCTAAAATTTCAGGATCGGTAAGCCGAGAATTGGTCATTTGGGTTTGTACGGCATCCGTGCCGTTAAAATTTGCTCCCGCACCCGAACCACCGCAAATGGTTTCATAATATTGATACTTGTCGTTACCAAAAGTAAAGTTATTCATCGTTCCTTGAGAAGCTGCCATGATACCCAGTGCGCCATAGAGACAATCGGTAATATTTTGGGAAGTCTCGACATTACCAGCTACTACTGCTGCAGGATAGTTGGGATTGAGCATACAGCCAGGGGGAATAATAATTTTCAAAGGTTTTAAGCAACCAGCATTGAGAGGAATAGTATCTTTTACGAGAGTACGAAAAACATATAAAATTACTGCCTGACATACCGCAGTAGGAGCATTAAAATTATTTTTTAATTGACTGGAAGTGCCTGTAAAATCTATTGTTGCTGTGCGATTTTGGCGATTGATCGCTATCTTAACTTTGATAGTAGCCCCATTATCCATAGTGCAACTAAACTCGCCATCTTTTAAAGATAAGAGAGCTTCTTCTACTGCTCTGGCTGCATTGTCTTGCACGAATTGCATATAAGCTAGAACTGTCTCTAAACCATAGCGTTTTACGGTTCTTAAGAGTTCTTGCACTCCTCGGTTATTAGCTGCTATTTGTGCTTGAAAATCAGCTATGTTTACTGACTGGTTGCGGGCGGGATACTGACTATCTTGTAGTTTTTCCCTAACAGCAGTTTCTTGGAATATTCCTTCTTTGACTAACAAAAAATTATCAAATAAAATACCTTCTTCTTCTATAGTTTGACTGTGAGGGGGCATCGAACCAGGAGTTATACCGCCAATATCTGCTTGATGCCCGCGAGATGCCACATAAAAGATGGGAGAATCGGAATTGCGATCGCTAAAAACAGGAGTAATAACTGTTGTATCTGGTAAATGAGTTCCTCCATTGTAGGGATTATTGGAGAGATAAACATTGCCTGGTAATATTTCATCTTTTTTATCTTCGATCAAACTAGTAACACTAGCACTCATCGAACCAAGGTGAACGGGTATATGAGGTGCATTGGCGACTAACAAACCAAAGCGATCGAAAATGGCACAGGAGAAATCTAGTCTTTCTTTAATGTTGACCGAGGTGGCTGTATTTTGCAATACAATCCCCATTTGTTCGGCAACAAATTGATATAGGTTATTAAATATTTCTAAGCGAATGGGATCGGGAGACATATTTTAATTCTAACTACTACCTAACCCCTCGCAAGCTTGACCTATAGCGATCAAATACGTTGAAGCAAACTTAATCCATGAGTATCAGTACCACAAGTACTGTAAAGACCATATTTGCTGGCTAATTTTTCAACTTTTTGGGTTTGTTTGGGGCTGGGTTTCCAAATTTTAGGATTATTGTAAGCATAATAGGTTTCTACTCCGTCAACACCCAAATCTGCTGCCAGAGGAATCAATTGATTTCCCGAACGACGGTAACGTTCGGGATGAGCCAAAACAACTAAGCCCCCTGCTACGTGAATGCTATCGATGACCTTTTTAGCATCAGCATCTTTCCCTTGGGGTTTATTCCCCTGAAAATATATTTCGAGAGCAGGATGTTCGGGATCGAATCCATAACCCAAGATATGAACTTCAACTTCCAATAGCCTAGAAGTAATCTCTACTCCAGTCCAAAGGTGAGGTAAGCTGCTAACCGTGTTTTGCTCGCTTAGTTGGGATAGATATAATTCTGCCTCTCGATAGCCGTTGACAGTATGATGGTCGGTAATAGCAAAACCTTGGAGTCCAATTTCAATTGCTTGCTCCATTAAAGCAGATGGTGTTAACTTACCATCAGAAGCTTGAGTGTGCATATGAAAATTGAACGAATAGGGACAACTAATATAGCTAATAGTTTCCCAGACACTCTTAAGATACTCAGTGTCTTGTGCTTTTGGTTTTAGGGGATATATGGCAA
>NZ_JBZNBU010000096.1:0-8426 GCF_058530065.1 Waterburya sp.
ATGGAAGGCCAAAGATGGTGTACTAAGTGGTAGTTTTGTCCCAAAATGAGCAAATTTAAAATTGGACTGGGATAGACTCTGGCATTTTTCCAGCGATCGCGTTCTTTAAAAGGACGATGGGGCAAATAATCAAAAAATAATCCCAAGGCAATTCCTACCACCAAAGCAGGAACAAACCAAAAATTCATTACATAGCCAATAAAATCGTAATGAATGCCCAAAGCGACAATAGACACTAAAAATAATCTACTGAGAAACCACTCCAAAAGCTCGAATTTACGCCACAAACGTCTTTGGAAAAAGAAGAACTCGTGATAGAAAAAACGAGCAGCAATCATCCATAAAGGTCCGCCTGTAGAGACAAAATGATCTGGATCGTTTTCAGGATCGTTTACATGGGCGTGATGTTGTAAATGAACCCTAGTAAATACGGGGAAAGCAAAGCCCAACATTAAGGCACTGCAATGCCCCAAAATAGAATTAATAATACGATGGCTGTGCGCGCTATTGTGGGAAGCGTCGTGAATTACTGTTCCTGACAAATGTAATGCCAAAACGTTAGCGATAAAACAACACCAAGCAGGAAAATCCCAGAGGAAATAGCCAATAGTTGAGATAGTCAGCAACGCGATCGCCGCGATTGTCATCAACACATTGGGATTGATTCCACCAGGAGCTTTTAAATACTCTCTTGGCACTGTTCGCAGGGTCTGAGCCGACTGCATCTTTTCCTTTGCTCCTCTTTCTTTAGATCTAGTACTTTTCTCGGATAGTTTACACTAATTTTAGGGTGGGGTAAAGAAATGTAACGCGATCGAAGTTAGTTTCTCATTTAAAAACTTTTACGAACTATTTGATAAATTACATTTGACTAAGATAATCTTCATAACCTAATTTATCTAGTTGTTCTTGTTTGTCCATTACCATTGCGGTTAAATCTTGACGATATTGTTCTACTTTGGCTTGCAAATTGCGATCGCCTATCGCTAAAATCTGAACTGCTAACAATCCTGCATTTTGAGCGTTACCAATAGCTACGGTTGCTACAGGAATTCCTCTGGGCATTTGGACGATGGAATATAGAGAGTCTACTCCACTTAGTTGGCGAGTGGTTACGGGTACGCCAATCACGGGTAAGGGAGTAAGAGAGGCTACCATTCCTGGCAAGTGGGCAGCACCTCCCGCCCCTGCAATAATAACTTTAATGCCACGAGAAACGGCGTTTTTGGCATAGTCTACCATTCTTTCTGGAGTACGATGGGCAGAAACAATCGCCACTTCATAGGGTACGGCAAAATCTTCGCAAACGGCGATCGCTTTTTCCATAGTGGGCAAGTCGGAATCGCTGCCCATAATAATTCCTATCATTGTTTATCACTTAACATTAAACATTTAACATTAAACATTTACCATTAAACATTTACCATTAAACATTTATTAGCGATCAGCAATTATAAAATCAAAAAATTTGGTAATGGCAAACCACAGCAAAAAACTAACGATTGCATCTTTGATAATAAGTTGGAGTGTTTTAGGATGTGCGGACTTGAATCGATCGCTTTAAACTCAAACTCAAGAAAGACCCAAAATTGTCGCAGAAACTGCCCCAAAACCAAATCTGGCGATCAATCCGCAATCTTTGAATTATCTGTATAAAGCAGGTAGCTATTACTTAGAATCAGATCCACGACAATATCAAAAGGCGATCGATTACTATACTAAATTCGAGAGTGCTATTGCAGATGTCGCGGTAATATTTATGGTCAATTAAAACAATATGAGAATGCCATGACTGATTATGAAAATTCCCTGGCTGTTTATGCCGAATTTGGATTTGCTTATAAGCATCGTGGGGAACTTTACCAAAAATTAGGCAAACTCAATCTAGCCAAACAAGATTGGGACAAGGCAGCTAGTTTATTCCAGCAACAAAATAATACCGAGCAGTATCAGATCGTTCAACAGCTAATACAAAAACTATAATCTGGTATCGAAAGATAAATCGAGCAAACAACTTTGAGCTTTAGAGCATCACATGACAGATTTATTAATTAGTAATGCAAGGGTTGTTGGATATGACAGCATACAGCAAGTGGCAATCGAATCGGGAAAAATTAAAGCGATCGCACCACAGTTAAAAATAAAAGCAACTAAAGAAATCGACCTGCAAGAAGACTGGTTATCTTTGGGAGGAATCGATTTACAAATCAATGGCGGTTTGGGTTTGGCATTTCCCGACTTAGAACCCCAAGATTTACCCAAACTAAAACAAATTTGCGATTTTCTTTATCAACAAGGAATTGATGGTTTTTTGCCAACGATTGTGACTACTTCTATTACCAAAATACAGCGATCGCTTGCTACTTTAGCTGAATTTATTTCTACTCAAAACGAGCGCAATACTGCCCAAATATTAGGAGTTCATTTAGAAGGACCTTTTTTAAACTATAAAAAACGCGGTGCCCATCCCCCACAACATTTGTTGCCTTTAACCATTGAAAACATCAAACGAGTCTTAGGCGATTATAGTGCCATAGTCAAAATAATTACATTAGCCCCAGAATTAGATAGTAGCGGTCAAGCAATTACTTATCTTCAGGATCGAGACATAATAGTCAGTCTGGGACATTCTTTAGCAACGGCAACAGAAGCCAAACAAGCTTTCGATCTTGGTGCGTCGATGGTGACTCATGCTTTTAATGCCATGCCTACCTTGCATCACCGTCAGCCAGGGTTACTCGGAGAAGCGATCGTAAATCCTAATGTTTATTGTGGTCTAATTGCCGATGGCAATCATGTTTGCCCAACAATGTTAGAAATTATTCTCAAAGCTAGTAATTATGATCGCGGTATTTTTCTAGTTAGCGATGCCCTTTCTCCGATGGGTTTGCCCGATGGCATATATCCTTGGGACGAACGAGAAATTACTATTACCCAGGGTACTGCCAGATTGCCCGATGGTACTTTGTCGGGAACTACTTTGCCCTTATTAGTTGGAGTCGAAAATCTAGTGAAGTGGGGCTGCGATTTAGAAAAAGCGATCGCTATGGCGACAGAATCTCCGCGCCAAGCAATTAATTTTAAAGGTATGGAAGCAGGACAAATCGCCAATTTACTACGCTGGCATTGGAACGAAAGACAGCAAACAATATCTAGCAAAAGAATATAGTCTTTATCCAAATTCAAATCCAACAGAGAAAATGACACTGAATAAATATACTATCTCAAAAAAAGCGATCGCCCTTCTTAAGAATAGCGATCGCCTTATCGAATTAACTAATCATCAATTGTCCCTTGAAAAAAATTAAACAAAAACAAAATGTTCGGGGTTGGATAAGAAACCATCGGGAGTATTACTGACAATTGCTAAATCGTTACCGTTGGCAGAAATTAATGCCCCTGCATCAGTTTGACTAATATCTAAATCGTCGAAGCCGATACCCAAGCCAGCAATACCAATCACGTCTTCACCGCTAGTAAAGTCGTTGATAGTATTGGGAGATTCGGGGATTGCGCCGTTAGCAATCCAGAATTGATCTGCGCCTAAGTTACCGTTAATGCTGTTACCTCCACCAGTAAGGGCAAAAATGCGATCGTCGTTATCATCGGCAAAAATGCGATCGCCTTCTCCGAGGATAATAGTATCGTTACCGCTACCTGCATAGAGGCGATTACCACCTTCTCCCGTAGAGAGATCGATTAAATCGTCGCCACCACCAGCAAAGACTAAGCCATTGCTGCCAGTAAGTTCGATGGTTTCGCTTTCAGTAGTGCCAAAGATGGGTTCAAAAGTAGGACTGGGATTTTCATTACCATCGCCACTGTTAGCGTCTCCATTACTATCGCCATCACCATTTACACCGCCGACATCGCTGCCATCTAATACGGTGTCATCGCGGAAGGCTAGATTTTGGATGCGAGTATCTGATTCTGGGGCAACATCTTCGATATTAAAAGGAGTCTCGTTGAAGTTATCAAAGAGGAATTCTGCTAAGGCATCTTGTTCTGTACCATCGGGGGCAAAGGTAGCATCGCCAGTACGAGGATCTTCTTCTTCTAAGGCTAAATCAACACGATCGCGATCGGGGAAAGGATAGTCATCGCCACCATCGGCTAGGAAATTAAGAGTTACTAAACGGAAAGTACGACTGCCCTCTCCCACAAGTTCCCCGTCTTCGACTACAGTATCGATGATGTTACCATCTGCATCTTTAACCGCTAAAGACTGGATGCGATCGCCCGAAGGTAAGTTGGCATCAAAACTAAACTCTATTCCTGCTACTTGGGGGAATTGTCCTGGGGTTTCTCCCTCTTCTGTGGCTGCAACACCATGTTCGATAATTTCGACTAGTTCGTCGGCAGTTACCGTTAGTAGGGTTAAACCATTATTAAAACGCAAACTATTGCTAATATCGAGAGAAGAAATATCTCCTGCTTCCTTACCTGCAAGTTCGTTGGGTAGAGTAGGAGTTCTTTCTACATCTTCGGGATTAGTCGAACCAGGAGGGGCTATCACTGCACCGATATTGTCGCGGATACCACCACCGTTTTTAATGGAGATAACTACGTCAGGATCGGTTTCTTGTGCCAAAGCTAAGTTAGCATCGGCGGTTAAGTTACCTAGATTTGTTTCTTCAGTACGGACATCTCCTCTAGTACCGTTAAGGAATACTTCACTACTACCAAAGATGTCTCCATCTTGGGCTGCAATTTCTTCGCCAAGGGTATTGGTAATTTCGACAACTTCAGGATCGGGAGTACCGTTGACTGCTGCCACACCTTCTTCATCAGTAGCATAAGCCCCACTGATTTCGGGGTTGATACTTTCGGGAATGATTACGCCGTTTTCATCGAAGTCTACTACCAAACGTCCCACATAGCGATAGTTACCGTCGGTATTGACTACTGCAATGGGGTTGCCATCGGCTGCGGTATTGAGGATGGGATATACGCCATCGGCTTCGTCTCCCGTTCTAAACCTGTCTGTTTCGTCTGCCAGAATAGTATTAGAACCACCTGCAACAATAATATCTACGTTGGTTAGTTCTGCCGATAGTGCTTCCTCAATGGAAATCTGCTGCATATGGGATAGCAAGACTACCTTATTAAGATCTGGGTTATCTGCTAGTAAACTATCTACCGAACCTTGAATTTCTTCTGCCAAAGCTGAAATATCTGCGGGATCGTCGGAGTCAAATTCAATAGGAGAGATGGTAACGTCTCCAGGAGAAGAAATACTATCTAAAGTGGGAGTAGTTGCACCCACAACACCAATCTTCTCGCCATTGACGGTAATAATTGTACTGCCAGTAACGCTGTTGGGAATGTCGCTGGCTTCTTGTCCCTCTTCTACTACTAATTCCGCGAGGTCTTCATCAGTACTGAAATCCAGGTTAGCACTAAGGTAAGGAAAATTAGCACCAGGGTAGTTTGTTTCTTCATCGGCAGAGATTAGATCCGCAAGAGTACCCGTTCCCAAGTCGAATTCATGGTTGCCTAGTGCGATCGCTTGAAAGCCTAATTCGTTTTGAATTAAGATGTCCCCTCTACCTTGTCCATCAAAAGCCCCTTCTCCCGCAGCAAAGAAAGGACCAGGAATATAAGCATCCCCAGAAGAAAGGGTTAGGGTATTGTCGTAGTCATCTCTTAAGGCATTAAGTACCGCGCTAAAGTTGGGGGCATCTTCGATTGCAGGAATACCCCCTTCTTGATCGGCTGCGTGGAGTAGTTGCAGGGTGAAAGTACCGTCGCTATTACTTCCACCACCATTATTACCACCGTCACCATTACCGCCATTACCGCTATCGGGAATATCGATTTGATAGACACTAACCGTACCGCTTACTTCGTTGGAGACAGTTAATAGAGGCAAACCGTTAGGACTATCTTCTGCGGAGATAAACTGCAAACCTTCGGGGGCGAGGTCTAAAGCATCGCCAGTTTCTTCATCAATGGGGTTAATATATTGAACGAATTTAGAATTAGCAGGATCGCTAATGTCGTAAACCATAATGCCGCCAGTTCTTTCCAAACCGACAAAGGCATAGGGCGTACCGTCTACTTCTCCCACTACAACCCCTTCAGGTTCTGCACCTTTGGCATCGCTACGGCTATCAAAAGAATCTATCGTACCGTTGGAGTTAAATAGTTCGGGTACTTGTTCGGCAGTGATTTGGGCAAAGTCATCACCACTATCAAAGACTAGGTTACCGTTGGCATCGCGGATACTAAAAGAACGTCCCCCATAGGATACCAAGCGATCGAAGTCCCCATCCCCATCGATATCGCCATCAATGGTAGAAACTTCTAAACGTCCTAAATTTTCTTCTGACTGTAATTCTTCGGCATTAGGAAAAGTATCGGGGTCTAATTCTAGATCTTCAACCCGTTCGTCTTCGTCTCTAGCATCCCCTTCATTAGCCGTGACGTAGTAGGTTGCCCCATCTACTTCGTAAGCTGCGATCGCATCGGGTTGATAGAGTCCGAATGCGGGTTCGTTTTGGATATTAATGGTTTCATCTTCGTCATTAGCATCCAAGCCATTAGAACCACTAAATTCAATGATGCCCAAGGTAGTTTGAGTCGGATCGGGGTTAAAGGGAACAGAACCATCAACGGGTATCTCTTCATCCAATAAACCAAAGTCGTTGTCGTTGATAACTGCTAGAGAACCATCTTCTAATAGTGCCAAACCTTCGGGTTTATCTCCTGCGGTATAGCCAATAGAAGGAAGATTTAAGACTTCAGTTTTGGTAACGGGTTGAATACCTGCTGCTGTCAACTCATCGGGAGTCATCCCTTCTAAAGCAGTATCTTCTTCGGTTGCAGTAGATAAGTCCGTACCGAGGATATTGGTCGCATCCGTTAAATCTACTTCAAAGATAAATTTCTCGGCATCGCTACCAAACCCAGAGTCTCTTTCGATGACATAGAATTTACCGTCGCCAGCATAAACGGCATCACCAATTTTATCTACCCCAGGAGAACCTTCGAGAAAATATACATACTCTCCGACTGCTTCTCCCGTAGCAGGATCTACTTCTAAAATTCTTAGTACCTGAGAATTGCGGGAATTAAAATCGCTTCTCTCGTCTAATTCTTGTGCTTCGGCATTGCTAACATCAGGGTTATCGATAGGACTCTGAATAAAAGCATATAAGTTACCGTTGTCGGTGTTCAACGCCATCCCTTCAAAACCACGATTGCCACGACGCTGGGCGTAAACCTCTGGTAGAGTCTCCGTACCAAATGCTCCTTCGGGATGTCCCACAGATGACCCAGTACCTTCAGGAATAAAGCGATTTATTAAAGTTCCGTGGGCATCAAAGTGATAAATGGCTGGGCGATATTCATCAGAAAGCCAAAAAGTACCGTCGGGGGCAACGACAATCGATTCCATATCTGCCCCAAAAGGATCGTTAGGTAAAGGATTACCGTTTAAATCTACTGGTACTTCGTCAGTATAAGCAGTTCCCGCATCCCCCGCTTGTAAGTTGGGTAAACCAGTAATGGGAGTGTGTCCATCTTCTCTGGTTAAAGGAATCTCTTCGGTAATATTAAATTCTCCAGATTCCCGATCTAGTGTAAAACGAATTAACTTCGCCTGATAATCTGGCACAGGAAAAGGTCTTTCATTATTTCCATCGCCATCCACATCCGTAGGTTCGCCGTTTGGTCCGCGATCTGGTGTAGCGATAAACTGCAACAAACCATCATCGCTAGTGCCTTCATAATATAAGCCAGACATCCCGCCCAAGAGAATTTCTTGTCCTGCGGGAGTCGTACCCAATACCTCGCCACTAAGATCCCAAGGGTAATTAGTCACTTCGGGCAAACCGCGACTGTAATCCTTTAGCCCCAAACCCTGAATTTCGCTAACTTCCCCAGTCTCTAAATCTACTACGGCGATCGCATTATTTTCTTGGAGGGCAACAAACGCCTGAGTACCATCGGGACTTACGGTAATAAATTCTGGTTCGGCATCATTGGCAAAGTCTACCCCTGGGAAAATTCTCACTCCCTGACCCCGTAACTCCTCTTCTTTACCATTAAAAGCAGTAAAGTCAGCAGTAGTTACCGTTGCACTCTCTATCCCCCCAGAGATATCGATAATGCTAATCGAACCTTCAGGGTTAATTGTCGGATCGTCTTCATCGGGTTCGCCTTCGTTGGCTACCAGCACTTTAGTTCCATCGGGAGTAAAAGTCACCATGTCGGGCAACGCACCCACAGTTACTTGATTTAAAACATTGCCTTCAATATCAAAGAAAACGATCGTTCCCAAGTCGTCTGCTGCTTCCCCTTCAATGGCTGCTGCCACAATACCGTCCTTAATTGCAATACTATTGATGCCATCTCCCAATTCGGAAATATCGATCGCATCTACGAAAGTAGGATTAGTGGGGTCCCTAAGGTCTAAAATATCA
>NZ_JBZNBU010000097.1:0-21548 GCF_058530065.1 Waterburya sp.
AAAATCCTGATGTACCAGAAAAACATAATATTTTACCTGGACAATTAAAGCGAAAATTATCCAAGCAGGAAAAAGAGCGTCTATCTATAGTTCGTTTTAGAGAAACAAAACAAAATGAAACCCCAGTAGCTATTCGTAAGGATAATCCTGGCAGTAGATCGATTGATGGTATTTACAAGTGGAAAAATGTTTGCGACGATCTAGAACAAAATGTTTATTTGAGCATCAGAAAACCTTTAAAAACCGAACAAGGATTGCTAAGAAAAGCACAATCTCGTCTAGATAACGGCAAACAAGGTGCAGGGAATACTAAACCAATAGAAATAGTTATTGTTTATAGTTCGAGTATAGAACAAGATACACTGGCTAAATTCGTACATAATTTGCGCGATCGCAATCCTTATTTTTCTGACTTCAATACTCTACCTTTTCCCTTTACTTTAGCCATTCCCACCAAAGAATATGCGATCGGTATTAGGGATAGAGTTGAGTCTGACGGCTCGGATGAAGAAGAGTAACTCAATAATTTAATTTATACAACATGGGAAATTAATTAATCAGTCTCTCGATCGATGTTTGGATGCAGCTTGACAAAATCTTTTATTAATTGAAGTCCTAATTGTTCGGAATTAAATCCTAATTGAGTTGCTAATTTATCAAATTGTTCTTTTTCGTCAATGCTATCAAAATTCACAAACAAAGTTTTGGGATGGTTATCAGAAGAAGCAACACGCCATAATTGAGTTAACCTGTATTCATTACTGTCTGACTTTTCTAACTGAGCTATAAACTCTGCCTTAAGATAATGAAAACTACGATGTTCTTGTTCGCGATCTACATAAGTGTGGTATTTATCCAATAATCTTCTTTCTACTTCTTCTGGTGAAATAATCTCAGCCCTCTGGACTCGACTACTCAATCCATCTGACCATATGCGATCGAATAGTTTAATTAACTTTTCATCTTCCATTGCTTTGCGAGCATCATAATCTATGCCAAATAGCTTATTTGCTCCATATCTTGTCATCCGAACTTTATCTGTGTCATCAACGAAAATCATCTTAAGTCTGTAAGTAATATTTTATATTTTGTTAAGCTGTAGTTTAAAACAAAATTGTAATAATTTGCGCGATCGCATTCTCTAGTCTTCTAAACAAATAATCTAGAGAGTATAAAGCTCAATTGGTACGACTTGCAGTTTGTCAAAATTGACACAGGAAAGACATAAAGTATCAACACTAATCGTTTATTTTGAGTTTGGATCGAAAAATCTAGAGTTCAGTCAGCCTAATTCATTTGTTGAGCTTAGTGTCTACATTAGGATCAACTACGGAAGCGGGGAAACCAATATTGGGGCGCATTTCTAGCTAGCTTAGAAAGGGACATCTCTCAGTCCTAGCCCGTCAGCTAACCTCGTCGGCATTGAGAGGAGATTGGAGAAACAATATCAAATTATTGTTCTCATTTCCTTGGTTACTAACTGCTCTCTACAAGCTGTAAAAGCAGCACTGTCTAGTTACTCAGGAGACTAATCTATGTTTATCTTGGCAAACCCATAAAAGCTTAATAAAAACTTCCGTACTAAATAACCTTGCCAGTTGGAAATAACTATCTGGCTGGCAGATCATACCTCTGATTCTAAGTCAGTCAGATAAAACTGACTTATTTTTCTTGAATACAATTATTGAATCCATAGCCATTTCCAATGACTCAGACTCTCAATTTTATTCATCAGATATTTCATACTCCCATCGCTAGTTTTACCATCTTGTTGATGGCAAGTTTGCTAATTCCTCCTTGGTTTGAGAAATTACGCTTGCCTGGGTTAGTGGGGTTATTATTGGCGGGGGTTATTTTTGGTTCGAGTGGTTTAGGATTATTAGACCCCAAAAGCGAAACAATTAAATTATTTTCGGATATTGGCAAGCTATATCTGATGTTTGTGGCGGGTTTGGAAATTGACTTAGAACAGTTTCGCCTCAAGAAAAATCGTTCTTTGGGTTATGGCTTTGCTACTTTTTTCTTACCCTTAGTTATGGGTGCGTTAATCGGTAGAGTTTTTGGTTTTGGTTGGACTAGTTCGATTCTAATTGGTTCGCTATTTGCTTCCCACACTTTGTTGGGCTATCCCATCGTGCAGCGTTTGGGGTTAGTGGAAAATGAAGCGGTAATTGTCACCATTGGGGCGACTATCTTTACTGATATTAGTTCTTTGTTGGTGTTAGCAATCTGTGTTTCGATTCACGGCGGAGAGTTTTCTTTATTTAGTCTCAGTATTCAATTAGGTTCGTTGGCGATTTATTCAGCAATAGTATTATTTGGTTTTGATTGGGCGGGAAAAGAATATTTTCGCCGTACGGGAGACGATGAGGGCAACCAGTTTTTATTTGTGTTATTAGCAATCTTCCTGGCGGCGGTGGGGGCACAGATTATCCACGTCGAACAGATTATTGGGGCATTTTTGGCGGGTTTGGCGGTTAACGATGTGGTGGGGCGCAGTCCAGTTAAAGAGAAAGTAGAATTTGTGGGCAGTGTCTTGTTTATTCCCTTCTTTTTTGTGGGTATGGGATTGTTACTAGACGTGCCAGTGTTTATTGAGACTTTAAGTAATGACTTAGGTTTAACTATTGCGATCGCTCTTGGTTTATTGGTCAGTAAATTTTTAGCGGCATTGGTAGCTAAAGTTCTCTACCGCTACAGTTGGGACGAAACGATGGTGATGTGGTCTTTATCGATTCCCCAGGTAGCAGCAACTCTAGCAGCAGCTTTGGTAGGACTACAGGTAGGGCTGATAAATGAAGTGGTATTTAATGCGATCGTAGTCTTAATGTTAGTTACATCAATGGTTGGACCTTTGTTAACTGACAGATTTGCCCCGAAACTCCATCCCCTCGAAACTATCTATCAACAGGATAAAGCTTTACCCAATTCTTTGTGGTGGGAAAAAAAGGCGATCGATCGTCCTAGTCTTAACCAGTCTAGCTTTAAAGCGATTGTTCCCATCGCCAATCCCCTAACGGAAAAATATCTAATTGAAATAGCGGCTTTACTCGCCCGTCACGAGTCGGGAAGCATCATTCCTCTTTCTATAGTGCAAACTTCCCCCCAAATTCAAGATTTTGAATTCGATCTGGCAGTCCAAAAAAGTCGTAAATTGCTACAACAGGCAGAAAAACTCAGTCAAGAATTTGAGGTCAAATCTCAACCCACCCTGAGAATTACCGAAGATGTCACCAAAGGAATCATTCGCCTAGCCCGCGAAAAACAAGCCAATTTAATTATTATGGGTTGGAGCGAACCAATGGGATTGCGATCGCCCTTCAGGGCGGTGCGCGCAGCGCAATCGCGTTTATTTGGCAATCTGATTGATAGCGTTATGTGGTCGGCACATTGTCCAGTAGCGGTGATGCGTTTGCTAGAAGAACCCATCGATATTAAACGTTTATTAGTCCCTGTTAAAACCCTGAACCCTCAAACTATTAGAACGATTCGTTTCGCTCAATTATTGGCAGACACCAATGAAGGTTCGGTAACTCTACTTCATGTTTGTCCTCCTCAAACTACTACCGAAGATATCGAAAACATAGAAGTTCAATACGATCGCTTGCTACTCGAAGCCTTTCCTCAGGTAAATTCCACGATTAAAATCGTCAAAAGTGACAATGTATCTCAAGCCATTCTACGAGAAACTGCAATGGTAGATATGGTTATCTGGCGATCGCTGAGAAGGCGTACCGCAGGAGGACTGGCAATTAGCGATGTTACCCACGGAGTTATGGATAAACTAGCTTGTTCGATGGTTTTGTTTGGCGAACCTCATGATTAATATTGAAATACTAAAGCGAAGGAAGATAGTCTTACGAATTACGGAAATACCCAGACTTAATTATAAGTTTTAAGGAGGTTTATCAAGACAATCAATGCGATCGAAGAGAAAGTTGTTATCGCCAGCAAAAGGAAATCCATAGTAAGAGCGATCGCTTTTTGTATTTGCTTTGATTTTAGGGCTAATTGTACGTTTGCTACCAACAATAAAAAACAAATTATTCAGATAATGTTGCTTCAGTTTCGACTTCAACTGAAGCAAAATGAGATTGCACCACGAAGGGAAAACCAGCCCCAGACAAGCCCTGTTTGATGCGACTGCTAGTTCCTTCAAAAACTACAAATAGAGGATTAATTTCCTCTGCGGCTTCGCTAATAATGTGTTGTTCGTTAGGAGGCATCAACCATTCATAGTCCCGATCTAAATAAATTTGAGTTTGTCGCCAGCGATTAATCAAATCTGAAAAATCTTCTTCAGGACGGTGAATAAAAACAATAATTTCCGCCCCTACTTTAATTTGCCATTCTGGATCGCACATCAAAATCCCTAAATCGCAAGGAATAGCAGTAGCCACGCGAGGCACTTTTGTCTGCAAAGGATTATTAGAATCTAAATCTGGACGACGAATGCGAACTACAGGCAGAGGAATGGTAATCAAACTTTGTTCTGGACGGCGAATACTCGGTAATGCTTCCAAATAAGGACGATGTTGCTTTAATAAAGCGATCGCTCCCTGGCGGGTGGTATATTCTGCCAGCCAAATTTCATAATCAGATTGTTTAACAGACACGCGATCGCTCCTTACAATTATGCCAACTGGTCGAAGATCGAGAACATTGGTAAATACATCGACAGTAGAATCGTACCTACCATTAGGGCTATACCCACCATCATAATCGGCTCGATCATACTGGTAAGGGCTTTAACAGCTTGTTCTACTTCATCTTCATAAAAGTCGGCAACTTTTTCCATCATGCCGTCCAATTCCCCAGTTTCTTCTCCAATACTAATCATTTGAATAGATAAAGCAGGAAAAACATTCTCTTTCTGAATTGCCAAAGAAATCATTCCCCCTTGTTGAATATCTTTCTTTGCTGCCTGAACTGCGTTAATAATTACCTGATTGCCGATAGTATTACAAACAATATCAAAACACTGCAATACTGGTACTCCCGAACGAGTTAGCGTACCGAATACACGACAAAAGCGAGCTACGGCAATTTTTTCGTTCAGATCGCCAAATAAAGGCATTTTGAGAAAGAATCCATCTATCTGTAAGCGACCCATAGGAGTTTTGTAATAAGTCCGAAAGAGAAAACTAATAACAATAAAGGCTACAACAGGAATAAAAACCTTCCAGCTGCGGAGAATATCGCTAATGGTTAACATGGTTCTGGTTAAAAGCGGTAATTCCGCACCCAAAGATTCAAAAATCCCCCCAAATACAGGAATCAAAAAGATCGTCATCCCCAAAAAAGCCACTACAGCAAAAATACCTACCGTGACGGGATAGGCCATTGCCGATTTAATCTGATTCTGCAAAGCAGCCATATCTTCGAGTAATTTAGAAAGACGCATCAAGACTTCATCTAGCACCCCACCAGCTTCTCCAGCTTCAACCATGTAAACATATAAATCGTTGAAACATTCGGGATGCTTGCTCATAGCATCAGAAAGACTAGTACCCTGCTGTACTTCAGCACTGATTGCTAACAGAGCTTTTTTAAGTTTAGGGTTTGGTGCTTGGTCTGACAAAATTCCCAAAGCCCGAATAATAGCTACCCCCGCATTAACCATTACCGAAAATTGGCGCGAAAATACAGCTTTATCCTTCACTGTGACTTTAGCTAAGGCTAGTTCTAAAGCAGAAAGATCGATTTCAAAGCTAGATTTACTAACCTTCCCAACGGCTACGTACCTATTTTTGAGTACTAAGCGAGCTTGTTCGGCAGAAGCTGCTTCAATTTTCTCCTTAAAAACCTTACCCGAATGATCTTTTACTTTTGCTACAAATATAGACATAAATCAATCAATAATTGAGTTGCGATCTAAAAAATAATTAGTTGAATAAATAAATCGAATCTTTAGCCTTTAACGGCGTTTAGCACCCTTAGCCATACTCATTCCCCCTGCTGCACCAGCAAGACGCTGTAGTTCGTCGGGTCGAGAACTCTTAGCAATTCCTTCTTCCATGCTGATAATGCCTTTTTTTACTAAATTAGCTAGTGCTTGTTCCATTGTTTGCATATCTAGTTTTGCTCCTGTTTGAATTGCAGAATAAACCATGGCAGCCTTACCTTCCCGAATCAGGTTAGAAATTGCTGGAGTAACTACCATAATTTCCTGCGCCATAACCCGCCCGAATTCTCCAGGTTTGGGATTTTTCTTTTTGGCTAGGGTTTGACTGAATACAGCAATTAAAGAGTTAGATAGCATCGCTCTAATTTGCGCCTGTTGACCTGCGGGGAAAACATCAATAATTCTATCTACCGTACCCGAAGCAGAATTAGTGTGTAATGTTCCAAATACCAAGTGACCTGTTTCTGCGGCAGAGATTGCCAAAGATATGGTTTCCAAATCTCGCATCTCCCCTACCAGAATGATGTCTGGATCTTCCCGTAAAGCAGCCTTGAGAGCGTTAGCAAAACTTTTGGTGTCTTCCCCCTTTTGTCTTTGATGAAAGAGACTTTTGATATTGTCAAAGACGTATTCAATGGGATCTTCTACCGTCAGAATATGTTCGCCTCGGGTACGATTGATTAAATCTAACATTGCGGCTAAAGTTGTCGTTTTTCCCGAACCTGTAGGACCCGTGACCAAAATCAATCCTCTAGGTCTTTCGGTCATATTTCTCACTACGTCGGGCAAACCTAACTGATCGAAGTTGGGAATTTTAGAAGATAAGGCACGCAAACAAGCAGCATAACAACCTCTTTCCTTGTAAACATTAACTCGAAATCGAGCCAAGCCTTTCACCCCATAGGCGCAGTCAAGTTCCCAGTTTTGCTCTAATTCTTTTCTCTGGGTATTGTTGAGCATACTAAAAATCAATCTTTGACATTCTTGGGGAGTAAGATCGTCGCCGATAGGAGTCAATTTACCACTAATCCGAAAATAAACTGGCGCGCTAGCTTGCACGTGCATATCAGAGCCTCCCATCTCCACCAGTTGTTCCATCAAATCTTCAATCATCAAATCCATAATCCTGTCCTCTTCAAAACGCTGTAATATTTTTATTTACTTAACTAAAACGGGGAGTCATACAGTAAGGACAGTCCAACCATTCTGGTTGTAATTCCGCACTACAAGTAAGACAAGTCAAACCACTTTTCCGTTTGGCTTTCAATTCTGCTTCCAATCCAGAGTCAGTAAAAGTAACCCGTTCTACTTCTTCTAAAGTGGTATGCCCTTCCTTAACTAGGTTTAGACTATAAGCCAAAATCGTGATCATACCTTCTTCAACAGCAGCTTCTTTAATACGGTCTGTATTTGCTCCTTCATTAACTAAGGCTTGCAATCGTTCGGAATTTTTCATCACTTCGTAAACTCCGACTCTTCCTTTGTAGCCTACGCCACCACATTTAGAACAGAGAGAGTTACTAGCCTTGGCTTGAGCGATTTCTTCTGTATTTAAAGTATTAGCTTTAAAAAAAGTAACTTCTTCTTCTGCCCCAGCAGACAAACCAAAGCGAGATAGTTCGGCATGAGTAGGATTGTAGGCAATCCGACATTCACTACAAACTCTTCGCATCAGCCTTTGTGCTAAAACTCCGACTAAAGCACCAGAAATCATAAAAGGTTCGACTCCCATCTCATCTAAGCGGGCGATCGCTCCTGCTGCATCATTGGTGTGTAGAGTAGTCAGTACTAAGTGACCAGTTAGAGCAGCTTCAATGGCAGTTTTAGCGGTCTCTGAGTCCCTCGTTTCACCCACCAGAATTACATCGGGATCTTGTCGCAAGAAAGCTCTTAAAATAGCCGCAAAGTTCATCCCTTTTTCTCGAATCACTTGTACCTGGGTAATACCATCGAGAGAATATTCAATTGGGTCTTCAGCAGTACTAATATTAATATCAGGACTATTTCTTTCTGCTAATACCGAATAAAGACTGGTAGATTTACCAGATCCTGTTGGCCCAGTTACCAACAAAAGACCGAAAGGACGTTTTGCCATATCCCGAACCAATTCCAAAGTAGCTGGATGAGAAATTAGCTTATCTAGACCGAGTTGAGTCGCAGAGTTATCTAAAATCCGCAAACAAACTTTTTCTCCGTAACGACTTGGTAGGGTATTGACCCGAAAGTCTACCTTTCTACCTTGAAACATCCGCCGAATTTTACCATCTTGGGGCAGACGTTTTTCAGCAATATCTAATTCCGCCATAATCTTGAAACGAGCTACTACCGCAGGAATAATTTTTTTGGGCATCGGATCGAAAGGTTGTTGCAAGACTCCGTCTTTGCGATATCTAACTTTAAGAGTTTGCTCTTGGGGTTCGACATGAATATCTGACACACCATCTTGTAGTGCTTTAGCGAGAATTTTGTTGACCAGAGTAATAATGGGTGCTTGTTGCGCTTCGCTAGCTGCCCCTAAATCGTCAGCAAGTTCGTCATCCGCTTCTTCTAAGTTAAAATCAAGATTATCTAAATCTAGAGAAACATCAACATTAACTTCTTGTTTCTTGGCAGTTTCCTTTTTAACCTGCTCGTCTAAAAATCCATCAATTAACTGTTGATAATCTTCCTGAGTAATTACCTGTCGTTTGAGTTTAATTCCTTTGGGTCTTAAAATTCGATTAAGATCGTCTTGGGCTTCAAGATTTTCAGGATCTACCATTGCTACCAATAAGGCTGCTGGCTCTTCTTCTTGACGAATGGGAATGAGTCGGTAGCGACGGCAAAGATCCAAAGGAATCAATGAATTAATTAATTCCTCCATTTGATTGTCAGCAAATTTCTCAGTTTCAATTTCTGGATCTACAGACTCAACTCCATAGAGGATTTTTAGTTCAAATAATTGGTGTTTTTTATATTGCCGTAGCAAATCTGGCGGTAATTTTTTTCCTGTAGCCGACTCGATCGCCTCTACCAAAGAACGACCCGTCTTGCGACTTTCAGCCAAAGCCTTCTGCATTTTATCGCCATCAATGAATCCTTTTTGTACTAATTGGTTGCCAAAGGGAGATAAATTACTACGCAGGGCGATCGCCCGAGTTTTTTTGGAAGAGGAATAAGAAGCCATAAAATCTACAAATATCTCAGTCTTGTTTTTTAGTGTTCCCCAAAGTTTTATTAAAATTTCAACTACCTAGGACAAAAGATATTTTTTAAGATTTCAGCTTTTGATCGTATTTGGGGCTCTAAAACAATTTTTGAGTTAGATTTCAACTAAAGCTATTAGTTAACATAGATAATGCAATATCCTATATTTTGTATGTGAAGTTATAAATATCCTTATGAGTGAAGAGCAGAAAACAACAGAAATCCAATCTGACAATCCAGAGGTAGCAGTTGTCGAAGACATCTCCAACCCTACTGATGAGAATCAAAATATTGAAGACTCCCATGTAGAGTCAACCGAATATAACGAAGAAACGTCGCTGCCAGAAGAAACTGAAAGCGATCTTACTGCCGAACAAGAAGAGATTTTTGCTGCTTTTCAACAAGAAAACGCCAATCTCAAGCAACTTTTAGATGAAAAAAGCGCGCAGCTTGATTTAAGTAAAGCTCAGTATGCTAGATTAGCTGCTGATTTTGAGAATTTTCGCCGTAGAACTGCCAAGGAAAAAGAACATTTGGAACTGCAGGCAAAAAAAGATGTGATTACTCTTTTGCTTCCCGTTGTAGATAATTTCGAGCGAGCTAGAACTCAACTAAAACCTGAGACTGAAGGGGAAAAATCGATTCACGGCAGCTATCAAGGTGTTTACAAAACTTTAGTTGATTGTCTGAAAAAAATGGGAGTTGCAGCAATGCGTCCTGAAGGAAAAGAATTCGACCCCAATTTTCATGAAGCAATGTTGCGAGAGGCAACCAACGAATATCCCGAAGGAACTGTGATCGAACAGTTAATGCGAGGATATACTTTGGGAGATACAATCTTGCGTCATGCTATGGTCAAAGTTGCTGTTCCTCAAGAACCTGTGATAACTTCGGAAGAGAAAAACACAGAAGAAGAAATGCAGGAAAATAATAACCCATCATCCTAAAGCTTCAAACATCCTTCATTAAGGAGGTTTGAGGCAGGATAGCTTGATTTCGGTATCTTAATTAATGCCGATTGTTAATCCAATTTTGCTGTTTACTTCTCCAAAATCTATAGATAAATGAAAATTACTGCCTAAGCACTATGGCAAAAGTTATCGGTATTGACCTGGGAACTACCAACAGTTGTGTTGCTGTGCTTGAAGGAGGCAAGCCTGTAGTCATTGCCAACTCAGAAGGTGCACGCACGACCCCAAGTATGGTGGCGTTTGCCAAAGGTGATACTCGTTTAGTCGGTCAACTAGCAAAAAGACAATCAGTTACTAACGCTCAAAATACCGTTCATAGTATTAAGCGTTTCATCGGTCGTCGTTGGGAAGATACAGAGGAAGAGCGATCGCGAACCCCTTATAAATGCGTTCCTGGTCGAGACGATACTGTAGACGTTAAAATCGGCAACCGTAACTATACTCCCCAAGAAATTTCGGCAATGATTCTGCAAAAACTGAAAGCAGATGCCGAAAGTTTTTTGGGAGAACCCATCAAAGAGGTTGTCATAACCGTTCCTGCCTATTTTACAGATGCCCAGAGACAGGCAACTAAAGATGCTGGGACTATTGCTGGCTTGGATGTTCTGCGTATTGTTAACGAACCTACCGCTGCTGCCCTAGCTTATGGTTTGGACAAGCAAGATAGAGACGAAAATATTTTGGTTTTCGACCTCGGAGGTGGAACTTTTGACGTCTCGATTTTACAATTGGGCGGCGGTGTTTTTGAAGTCAAGGCTACATCGGGAAATAATCATCTGGGTGGGGATGATTTTGATAATGTTATTGTTCGCTGGATGATTAAAGATTTTTATGCCCAAGAAGAAATTGACTTGCGCACGGACAAAATGGCATTACAGCGGATGCGAGAAGCAGCGGAAAAAGCCAAAATAGAGCTATCTACAGCCCCGACAACTTCAATTAATTTACCGTTTATCACTGCTGATGAAACTGGTCCAAAACATATTGAAATGGAGTTAACTAGGGCTAAATTTGAAGAACTATCGAAAGAACTAATTCATAAAACTCTAGAGCCAGTTAAATTTGCTCTCAAAGATGCCGACCTAACCCCAAAAGAAATAGATCGCATTATTTTGGTTGGTGGTTCGACTCGCATTCCTGCAGTTCAATCAGCTATCAAAACTATTTTTGATGGGATGCAAATAGATCGTTCCGTTAATCCTGATGAAGCCGTAGCTTCAGGTGCTGCTATTCAAGCAGGGGTTCTGGGTGGAGAAGTTGAAGATATTTTACTGCTCGATATTACCCCTCTGTCTTTGGGCTTGGAGACTTTGGGCGAAGTATTTACTAAAATTATCGAACGAAATACTACAGTTCCTACTAGTAAATCACAAATATTTTCTACCGCTGCTGACGGTCAAACTAGCGTTGAAATTCACGCTCTTCAAGGAGAAAGAGCGATGGCAAAAGACAATAAAAGTTTGGGCAAATTCTTATTGACGGGAATCCCTGTCGCTCCAAGAGGAATGCCTCAGATTGAGGTTACTTTTGAAATGGATGTAAACGGGATTTTACAGGTTTCCGCTCAAGATAAGGGTACGGGCAAACAACAAAGTATTACAATTTCTAATACTGGTGGTTTGAGTTCTAACGAAGTAGAACGGATGCGTATTGAAGCAGAAGAATATGCCGAACAAGATCGTCGCAATATAGAACTAGTGAAGTTGAAAAATCAAGCTGAGAATTTGATTTACAACTATGACTCTACCCTAACCGAACAAGGAGATTTAATTAGAGACGAACTCAAAGCGAAAATGGCTAGGACTAAAGAAGAATTTAGAATTGCCTGTAACAATCCCCACAGCACTTTAGGTGAAATTAATGGTATTTTGGATAAGTTACATCAAACATTGCTAGAAATTGGTACGGATGTGTACCAACAAAAAAATTCTGAGGGTGATGACTCTTTTATGTTTGATGATGATGATTTCGCCGATGCCAAAAGTGAAATGGATAGAGCGCAAAGTAGTAATGATAGTGTGAAAGCGGTAGTTAGTATTTCTAATGATATTAATATTGAAGGTGGTGAAGAACTAGGCTTAGATGACACATCTTATGATGATTACGAATCAGTAGATTAAGTCAAAAAAAGCTACAACATTATCAAGTAATCGCTATATAAATCTATTTAGATGGGTACGATCTAAATAGAAATCTTCAATTCTTAGTAGTAACCGTACTATATTTTCTATTGACGATTTTGCTAAAGTACATTCAATAAACCATAGGAAAAAATTAAGATTTTATGGCAGGGGACTACTATCAAATCCTGGGTGTATCCCGCGATGTAGATAAAGATGAATTAAAGCGCGCCTATCGTCGTTTGGCTCGCAAATACCATCCCGATGTCAACAAAGAAGCGGGAGCCGAAGAAAAGTTCAAAGAAATCAATCGTGCCTATGAGGTTCTATCAGAGCCTGAGACTCGTGCCAGATACGATCGCTTTGGTGAAGCAGGACTTGGCGGTGGCGCAGGCGGTGGAGCAGGCTATGACTATAGCGATATGGGCGGTTTTGCCGATATATTTGAAACTATCTTTAGTGGATTTGGCGGTGGTGTCGGCACTGGTGGCGGTCAATCTCGTCGTCGCAATGGCCCAGTTCGGGGTGACGATCTAAGATTAGATCTGAAGCTGGATTTTCGCGAGGCTGTGTTTGGTGGGGAAAAGCAAATCAAAATTCCCCATTTAGAATCCTGTGGAACTTGTAATGGTTCTGGTGCTAAACCAGGTACGGGTGCTAAAACCTGCGGTGTCTGTGGTGGTAGTGGTCAAGTGCGTCGGGCGACTCGGACTCCTTTTGGTAGCTTTGCTCAAGTATCTGCTTGTACTAACTGTAACGGTACGGGTCAGGTAATTGAAGAAAAATGTCCTACTTGTCACGGTGCGGGCAGGTTGCAGGAAACAAAAAAACTTAAAATTACTATTCCTCCTGGGGTAGACAATGGAACTCGCCTTAGAGTCTCTGGAGAAGGGGATGCTGGAATGCGAGGCGGTACGTCGGGAGATTTATATGTTTATTTATTTGTCGAACCCGATCGCGAATTTGTTCGAGAAGGAATCAATATTAAATCAGAGACTTCGGTTAGTTATTTACAAGCAATTTTAGGCTGTACTTTAGAAATTAACACGGTAGATGGGAAAGAAGAATTAACGATCCCTGCGGGAACTCAACCCAATACAGTTCTAACTTTGGAAAATAAGGGAGTACCTAAACTCGGAAATCCCGTCAGTCGAGGCAATCACTTGATTACCGTCAAGATTGATATTCCGACAAAAATTAATGCAGAGGAAAGAGAACTATTAGAAAAACTCGCTACAGTTCGAGGGGAAGCTACGGGTAAAGGTGGCAAAGAAGGATTTTTGGGAGGTTTGTTCAATAAATGAATTCTGCCGCCGATAATTTCCCAGGTACGGATAATGCTACTTCCCCTATGGCAGATGCTCATCTAGACCTGCGGGGTACTCCCTGTCCGATTAATTTCGTCCGCACCAAACTTCGTCTCCAGCAAATGTCCCCTGGTTGTTTATTAGAAGTTTGGCTGGATGGGGGCGAACCCATAGAGCAAGTACCCGACAGTTTGAAAATGGAAGGCTATCAAATAGAAAGATTACAAGAAGAGGATGGTTTCTTTTCTTTGCTGGTTCGTCGTCCTTCTGCATCGTGAACGATTTGAATCGCGAACTATGGGAAAGTAATGGGGTTGTGACCGATGGTTTGATGGGGACTGTGGTTGCAGTCCAGGCTAATTTTTATCAAGTTAAATTAGAAACCGATCGCTCTCATTTTTTGCTTTGCACTCGTCGTACCAGACTCAAGAAAATTGGGCAAAAAGTTATGGTGGGAGATCGCGTGGCGATTGAAGAGCCAGATTGGCAAGATAATCGCGGGGCAATCTCTCAAGTACTACCTCGGACTACTGAGTTGGCACGTCCCCCGATCGCCAATGCGGATTTGGTTTTATTGGTCTTTGCTCTAGCAGAACCTAGTTTAGATCCCTGGCAATTGAGCCGCTTTTTAGTTAAGGCAGAGTCTACCTCATTAAAGCTATGTCTCTGTTTGAATAAATGCGATTTAATTACAACCGCCCAACAGCAGCAATGGCAGAAACGTTTGCAGCAATGGGGATATAGCGCAAATTTTGCGAGCGTGACTCAGCAATTTGGTCTTGAGGATTTAGCCAAGAATCTAAACCATAAAATTACGGTAGTAGCTGGACCTAGTGGCGTGGGCAAATCTAGTTTGATTTCTGCTCTAATTCCCGATCGCAGTCTGCGGGTGGGCAAGGTATCGGGTAAGCTTCAACGAGGTCGCCATACTACTCGTCACGTGGAGTTATTTGAGCTTCCTGGGGGTGGATTGTTGGCAGATAGCCCAGGGTTCAACCAGCCCGATTTGGACTGTTTGCCGAGGGATTTGGCGCGGTATTTCCCCGAAGCTAGAGCTAGATTAAATCAAAATAGCTGTCAATTTAGCGACTGCCTCCATCGGGATGAACCTGGATGTGTCGTTCGGGGAGATTGGGAAAGATATGAATATTATCTAGATTTTTTAGATAAGGCGATCGCCCGTCAAGAAAATTTACAGAAACAACCAGATCGGGAATCTAGCCTCAAGCTAAAAGTAAAGCGATCGGGAAAAAGTCAATATGAACCCAGATTGCAAACTAAAAAATATCGTCGAACTTCCCGCAAAACCAGACATCAAAATTTACAAGATATTTACGAAAATCAGTTGCAAGAAGAACGAGACGATCTTTTAAATTAATAGTCTGTTAGAGAAGTTATATCTAAGGCAGCAAAATCTTGAAAGAATTTTGAGAGACGAGGAACTATATTTTTAATTCCTCCCGTAACATTGGATTCTATATTGAGGGGTATTACAGGATCGTGGAGAGATAAACGCAAGAGAAACCAGCCCTTCTCGGTATCTGAATTGCAAGCTATCCTGACTCCTTCATAATTATTGGGTACGATTGTCCAGTCTTTTTGGCTGCTAGCAAAATCTTGAAGGCGATCGATCACATTATTGCCATAGCTTTTAAAATCTTCCCGAGCGATTTTCAGTCTAAATTCTTCGCTTTCTAAAGGTTCTTGGAGATCGACAATGAGACTAGTTAAAGATTTATTATTTAATTTACTCTTAGCCAATTCGATTAAAAGCTTAGTGGCTAGATAAGCACCATCGTCGAGAAAGTAATTTTCTTTCATCGCCCCATGTCCCGAAGTTTCGATCGCCAGCCAAGATTCTGTACCTGAATTGTTCAGTCTAATAGCTTCGTTAATGACATTTTTATAACCTCGTTTGAAACGATGGTGTTTGCCCCCTAAATTAGCCTCAATAAATTTGGTCAAGCCATCGGAAGTAATGGAATCGGTAACCACAGTCGAACCTGGATGTTCTTGGAGGACTATGGCAGAAATCAAAGCGATCGCCCGATTGCGATTGATTTCCCTACCTTCAGAGTCTACTGCTGCCACGCGATCGACATCGGTATCGAAAATAATGCCAAAATCTGCTTGATTGTTAACAACTGCTTGGCAAATTGCCTCCATTGCCTGTTGGTTTTCAGGGTTGGGAATATGATTGGGAAACATTCCATCGGGTTCGAGAAATTGACTACCAGTAGTATCGGCACCCAAGGGTTTGAGAACTTTATCGACATAGAAGCCACCAGCACCATTGCCCGCATCCACGACTATTTTCAAACCCGTTAAAGGGCGATCGTAATTATCGGGATGGTTTACCCCTTTACGAATAGTTTCTGCCAGTTGAGCGGCATAAATAGCAATAAAATCTCTATTTTCAACTTCTCCTTGAGTATTGTGAGTAACTAATTTACCCGATGCTGCGATCGCTAAAATCTCTGTAATATCTGGTTTGCCCAAACCACCTTGGGGAGTAAAAAATTTCAAACCATTACGATTAAATGGTAAATGACTGGCAGTAAGCATAATCGCCCCATCGCAATTAAAGCCATCGGTTATAGTACTCATAAACATCGCGGGAGTCGAAGCCAGATCGAAGTTATAAACTTGAGAACCCGCGATCGTAATTCCTTCCGTTACAGCTTTAGTTAAAGTTTCCCCTGAAAGACGACTATCTCTACCAATACTTACTGTTAACTCTGAAGTTGCTTTACCCGTTTTATCTGCCAGCCAACTAACAAAAGCATTTCCGATTGTTTTAACTACATCAGGAGTTAGATTTACTGCTTCATCCGCAACTCCTTCCAAAGCCACACCGCGAATATCCGAGCCATTCTGTAGTTTCTTCCAGTCTGTATTAACCATTTTTTATAACTTTATCTAATAATGCGATCTGCCGAATATTCTAGATGTTATTACTATGGCGATTGGCTGGATGTAATCATATTTTTAGCAATTAAAATCTAGGGTTTAAATTTATGCGATCGAGATTGTGATTATTTTTGTCACCTCAGTTCGATTTACAGCCGTTTTCAGTTGAATAGCTCTCTTTGAAAATTTACTAGTTCCTAGTTTTTAGTTTTTAGTTCTTAGTTCTTAGTTTTTAAAGTTTAATTATGTGGTCTACCCATGTGAAAAGCGCAGTAAGAAGATTTATTTGTCAAGTTAGCTTCTTGCTTTAGGGCTTTTGCGATCGCCTTCTAGATGACCAATTACTCTCTCTCAATCCGAAAAAGATTATCGGTTCTGGCGATCGCTCGATGTTCAATATTTATCTTTAAAGTTCGGGTACAGGATCGACGTAGAAAGCAATACCATCCCCACCACCTTCAGGTTCGTAGTCGGGAGATTCTAAGAAGAAATCTCTTTCTTCAGCATTGGGAGTGTAGAAATGAGCGTCTAAACTAGGATTGTAAAAACGATATAAAGGAACTGTGCCTTCTTCTTGAGTTTCGTAACCATAATAAGGAGTACCTTCAAAAACGTAGTTATCTAGATTGTCTTCTACAAAATTTCTTTCGTTTTCGTCCGAAGTATAAAGATGAATGCCCGTACTGCGGTTAAAGAAGCGATATACAGGAAGAGTTCCTGTCAAGGGATCGGTTTCTGCTTCTGGGGGAGTTACGCCGAAAAAAGATATACCCTCAAGTTCGTATTGAGGCAAAGTATCTAACACGACATCTCTTTCTAGTTCGGTAGTGGTATAAAACTGGGTTTGAGTATCGGTTCTAAAAAACCTATATACAGGAACTCCTGTAATATCTTTATTTTCTTGAATTTGATTACCAGTGATTTGAACTTGGTAGTCTGCAACAACACCATAGTCAGCACGTACGATCTGTATGTAATTTTTACCAGGATTAAGATCGCCTAAAGAAGCATCATTGACGTTAAAATTGGTAGGATTACCGACACCAAATCTATATTCCCCATTAACCCAAACCAAAATGCTATTGTCGATAACAAAATCAGCCGTTACATTTTGGATACCATTTTCACCGCCATCTACTTCGTAAATAATTGCTGTCTCAGTATTGACATCCCAGCTTTGTGGGATTGATTGTAAGTCGCTCCAAAATCCATTTTGAATGGCAGATTCTGGATTGTCTAGCCAATCTCCTAGTTCACCGACCGTACTAATATCTGGCTCAGTACTAAAGTCAGCTGTTGGTACTCCTGTAGATACATTTGGTCCTGGAAAAAAACTAGCTAGGGGATCTGAAGGATCGCCAGGATATAAGTCTCCGATCGAGCTATTGTAGTAACCTTCTGTTGAATTTGTGACTAACTCTATTTCTTCTGAGTCTTGAACTGTAGGCTCTAAAGTATCAGTGCTAATGCTCTCATCGCCATATTGAATGGTTTCCACATTGGTTAGAGTGTCGGTAAATTCTCCACCATCGTTATCACCGCTAACTGTAATAGAATTACCATCAGTTTCAGTAGTCAATTCGTCTTGGTTACCACTGTAAATAACAGTATCGTTTCCGTCTCCCCCATCAATACTGTTACTACTGCCGATGCCACCAAAAATTAGATCGTCTCCTGCCCCTGCATCGACAATATCGTTACCGTTGCCAGGATTGATCGTATCGTCACCTGCCAAACCTTCAATAAATTGATCTGTAGGATCGCCAATGATTTCATCTGCTTCTTCTGTACCAGGAGCGTTTAAAACTACACCACTGCCATCATCTCCAGTTGCTACTCCACTGGTAGTTAAGTTTGAGATAAATAAGCCAGAGTCAAAAATTTGATCTCCCGTATCGGCGATCGCAAATCTAATAGTATTTTCTCCCTGTTCGACTGGTGCAACCACACTCAAGACGGAACTTACGCCATCGTATTCGATGGGTATAGAATTATCGGCATTGTCTTGAAAATTACCTACATTAAGATTTTCGCTAATAATGCTTAAAGGTTGATTGGGTTCGTTATTAAATAGTCCAACATTTTGACCGTTAAGAAAAACAGCACCAACATCAACGAAAAAACTATCGGAGAATTCAGGAAATTCGTCAGAACCAAAAACCAAGTTGAAAGATACAGACTCTACATTAGGATCGCTAACATTGAAACTAAATTCTAGAGAGTTAATATCTTGTACTTCACCACTTTCTTCAAAAGCACTATCGGCAACTGCTTGTAGTTGAGGATCGGGAGCAATACCTTCTTGTTCTAAACCAAAATTAACTGTAGTGTTGTTGGTAGGAGGATTGCCATCTCCCGAAGTTAATAGAATTCCCTCGCCAATTCCGAATTCTGGGATGCTGCCATCATAAAAAGAAGTTTGACCGTCTACACCAATAAAAGTAATACTATCGGGATCGATTTCAATTCCAGAATCATCAACCACGATCGCATTAACTAAATCTAAAGGATTGGAGGTGGAGCTATATTCTTCAAACATTAAATTATCTGTTTATCACATTGGTGAGATTATGTATTTTATTATGTATTTCCTCAAGAGGATATGCAGGATAATAAGTAGCTAGATTTAATTAAATTCCCTAAATTACTTTTGACTAATAATTATTCCAATCCCTTGCTCGATCTCCCCTACGAACCTGTAATGGAAAATTGGGGCGATGATTATTACGATGTAGTGGGTGCTGCGGAGTTTCCCGCCCATTGGTTGCGTTTCCGCAACGATTTGTTATTGCCATCTCTAGGCTTAGATCCTCAAGATGTCAGCAACGCAGATTTTATTGAAGCTTTTGGCAAATTTAAGAGCGTGCGTCCTTTTTTAGCTCTTCGTTATCACGGCTATCAGTTTGGGGCTTACAATCCCTTTTTAGGAGACGGTAGAGGTTTTTTATACGGACAGGTAAGGGGTATTGATGACAACCTCTACGATTTTGGCACGAAAGGTTCTGGTAGGACTCCCTATTCCCGTAGTGCTGATGGCAGACTAACCCTTAAAGGGGGAATAAGAGAAGTTTTGGCTGCGGAGGCATTACATCAACTGGGAGTAAATACTTCTCGCTGTCTCAGTTTAATCGAAACGGGAGAATCTTTGTGGCGAGATGACGAGCCTTCTCCGACTCGCTCTTCAGTCATGATTAGGTTTAGCAATTCTCACATTCGCTTCGGTACTTTTGAAAGACTTCACTACCTTAAACGTCCCGATCTGATTGCTAAGTTATTGGATGGAGTTATTGAAGTTTATTATGCCGATATTCCTAATACAGAAGATAAATATGTACTATTCTACGATGCTCTAGTCGATCGCGTTGCCCGATTGTGCGCTCAATGGATGGCAGCGGGTTTTTGTCATGGGGTATTAAATACCGATAATATGTCAATTACAGGGGAAAGTTTTGATTATGGTCCTTATGCTTTTATTCCAACCTATGAAGCTCGCTTTACGTCGGCTAGCTTTGATTATGGCGGACGTTATAGTTATGGCAATCAGCCCTACATTTGTCGGTTAAATTTGGAAATGCTGCAATTGCCTTTGGGCATGGTGACGGAAAAATCTGCTTTAGAAGTGGCGTTAACAGAATTTGACAATCGCTACCAGAAATATTATCAACAGTTGATGGGGCAAAAATTAGGGTTTATAGAACATACTTCGCTATTTTCTGAAATGCTAGAAACGACAATTCAGTTACTGAGAGATAGCGATCTCAGCTATCATGGATTTTTTGCCGAATTAGCCCAGGAATTTAATTTTGGTTGGCGCGAAGATAGCAAGCTGATTTTAGAAAATGCCAGTTTTATTAACAGTCAAGAAAGCTTTGTTGAAGATACATTATTTAATCGTTGGCGCAGTACTTATCATAAATGCTTGAATCAAGTGTCTTTAGACGAAATGGAAGATATAGGCGATCGCTTGAGCTTTTATAATCCTCCTACCGCTTTATTGCGACCTATCATTGAATCTGTATGGCAAGCTATTGCTGAAGATAATAATTGGCAACCTTTTGACGATTTGGTAAACAAGCTACAAACAAAAAATTAACCTTTTGAATTTTGAATTAAGGTCTGGAAAACAGAACAATATTCCCTTTAACCTTGCATTTAACTAAAAATTAGTTCCATCATTTCCCCACAAAATCTAGTTACGCCATATTCAATTTTTCGCCCATCATCATCGCAATTAATCGACTCGGCTAAAAGAATCGGATAGTTAGAGGAAATCCGTAACAGTCTAGCATCAGTTTCTCGTACTATACGGGCGGAAACTTTAGTAGAAACTCGAATATGTTCGCAAGCGTAGATTTCCTTCAACATTTGGGAAATAGATTTGTATCTCTTCCAAAAATAGATAAATTCAGGAAACATCTCTGCGGGAAAATAACTGCTACCAATACTAATTGGGCGATCGCTCGCTAATCCCAATCGTTCGATTAAAATTACTTTTGCTCCTGCTTCAATTTCTAAGGCTTTGGCGATCGCATTATCCGCAGGAATTTCGATCGCCTTTAAAGTTTGATAGCTAGGAGTTAAACCCTGTGCTTTGAGATTTTCGTTATACCTGACTCGCTTTCCTACGGGATATTGGATCGGTGTTTGTGCTACATACATTCCCCTACCCCGATCTACTCTGATTAATCCTTCTTCTTTAAGTAGGGCGATCGCATTTCTGATGGTATGTCGGTTAACGTTGAATCTCTCTGATAAGTTTTTCTCTGTCGGTAACTTATCCCCTGGTTGATATACGGCTTCTTCAATATTTGTTCTCAACTCATCGGCTATTTGTGTGTATCTCGGTTTGTTCATTTTGAGGAATGAATAAGTAGTAATTAATAGTTAATAATTTTTGAGTCTTGTAAAAGATTATTTTTTACGATATCTTGATTATTAGTCTAGATGTCTAGACAAATTTTAACAGCAGTTCAAGCATTAATTAACCACAGGTTAAGAACATGAAACAAGCAAGACAAGCTTGGATGGCAACCTTGGCTAAATCTTCCGTAGCAGATTTAGAACAACGAGTTAAAACATTAGGAAAATTGCCTAAATATACATTTTTGCGTAACTCGGAAATAGGTTTAGCAATGGTGCGGGGGAGGGC
>NZ_JBZNBU010000098.1:0-10646 GCF_058530065.1 Waterburya sp.
TTGACGTACTCTACGACTAACCTATCGGTATAGTCGCAGAATCTCGCAGGACATTAACCCTGACTGGCTGCGTCAAACAGACCCTAGACACTCGGCTAAAGCCTTCGTGCTTACTTTTGAACCCTATATTTAATGCTCCATTAGCATCGCTTGAAATCAGATGACCAGCTTTTGTTTTATACAATCCTCGCTTAATTCTTCTGCCAGAGAATTTTCTCTTGACAGGATTATCGGCATTGTAAACAGGCATTTCGTCTCGATCTATCGCCGAAGCTTTGCTGGTATAGGATTCTTCTTGCTCGATGTAGTTCAACCCATATCGTTTGCAGAGGCTTTCCAGCTTGGCACGAAGGGTAAAAATTGGAATTTGAACGAAGTTCTGATTATTGCGTTTACCCATATTGCTGTTTTGTTTCAGCGTCGGGTTGTAACCCACAATAACTGTTCCAATTTTTCTATTAAGACAGAAGTTAATTATGTATCTAGCAGCTTGGTTCAGATAATTATTGACTTGGTTCTTTCTTCTATAAGAAAGCCATGCTTCCTTTTTGGTCAAATGCTTGATACCTTGCTTATCTTTATGATGAACCAGTTACGACTAAAGCAGAGCTTATAGTCGCAGTACCCTCACGCGAATCTAGATGGATACGATAATTTCTTTGATGAGCTTATTGAAGATTTAGGGTAAATTTAGGGTGTCCAATAAAATAGTCAAATGTAAAAAGTCTACCCTTGTAAGGGGTAGAGGGGACTGGGTGAGATGGGAAATAACCAAACGCAATCGTGCGTAGCTACTCCTTACTTCCTCTTCTTTTATTTTCTGGTAAGTCGATAAATACTTTATCTTCTGCTTCTACCCCTTCGAGAATTTGAGTCTTACTGCCCAAATATAAACCCACCTGAACTGGTTGAAACTCTGGTTGATTATTTTCTCCTGGTATCATCACCCCTTGTTCTCCATCTTGAGTAAAAATTGCCACAGTGGGAACTACCAAGCTATCGGTTAATTCTTCACCAATAAAGGTGACATCCACATTCATTTTAGAGCGCAGAACATCTTCACCATTGAGGAGTTTTACCCGAACTTCAAAAGAAGTCACATTTTCTTCGATGACTGCTTCGGGGGCGATGCGTTTAATTTCCCCTAAAAATTCTCGATCTGGATAGGCATCGGCAACTATAATTACTTTTTGTCCTGGCTTTAATTGCCCGACATCCAACTCTGCTACTTTAGCAATTACTTCTAGTCCTTGAGCTAGAGCTAATATAGAATTAGCAGAAGCCGACGCAGTACTAGAACCCGAAGTGCTTGGAGCAACAAACGCACCTTCCACTGCATATCTTTGAGTAACGATGCCATCAAAAGGAGCTTTGACAATACTATCGTTATATTGAATTTCTGCTCGCTCTAAGGATATTTCTGCTTGCTCTAAAGAGGCTTCTAAAGCAACAATTTCTTCGGGGGCGGTTGCTAGTCTTTGGTCGAGATCGATGCTGGCTTCTTGAATTTCGGCTCGAATTTGTTCTAATTCCGAACCTCCAGTAGTTTGTAATTGTTCTAGTCTTTGATTCAATTCGTTAATACCAGACAGGGCATTTTGATAGTCGTTGCTAATCTCATCAAAAACATCTTGGGCGATCGCTCCTTGAACTAAGAGATATTCATTGCGTTGCAACCGCTCTTTGACCAATTTCAGACGAGATTGGGCTGCATTAATTTGCGATCGCGTTTGTTCGATATCTTTCGGAATTCGATTTTGGGCTTGGCTCAATCTGGCTTCCGCCTGTCTTAGTCTGGCTCGCGCTCTAGCTATTTCGGCATTTATTTTTGCCTTATTTTCAGCAAATTTAGCTCGATTTTGGTTTAATTCTGCCTTAGTGCGGGAAACTTGATTGGCAAGCTCTCGATTTTCCATAATTGCTAATGTTTGCCCCACTTCAACGCGATCGCCCTGTTCTACTAAAAGTTTGACTAAGCGAGCGGGTTCTTTCGGACTAACATTAACACTTTTGATTGGCTCTATTCTGCCACTGGCAGCAATTTCTACATTTAAGTCTTCTTGCTTGACTTCAACAGTGAGAGCCTCTAAATCTATTTGCCCCTCGGAACTTTTCAGCAAACTATAACTAGCAATACCAAGTAAAGCCAAGCAAACTGCTAATAATCCTGTTGCCACAACGGGGGATTTTTTCGGTTTGGAGTTGATTATTGATTTCATTGATAAATTTTTCTATATTGAATCGAATAAAAAATCTGATTAAAAATACTCCTCTACTTCTCTAGCCCATTACTTGCCTAATCTATCAAATGTAAAACGTCTACCCTGGTGAGTCTCCCTACCCTTCCTCGGAATTGAGTAAAATAACAACTACTTCAATCTCAATTTTTTTGTTAGCCAACAATTTATCTAGCTAGTTTAAATAAGATATGTAACCGAAAGCGATTTTTTTAATTTAAGACCTCTAACTTCATGTTACAGTTATTGGCTGGTAAAAAACGAGATTAAAAACAGATACGAGCAGATTTAATTTTTCTCAATTGCCAAAAATAATTAAAGTTTGCCGTTAGACAAGAGAATGAAGTAACTTGTGAATATTCATCCACCTAAAATTTTAGATTAAGTACTGTGCCTAAACTTAACTGGTTAATTTCTTTAGTAGCTTGCGCTGGCGTTTCCACTATCTCCCTGCCAGTTAGGGGACAAGCTGTGCTGCCATACTTACCCAAATTAGATGCGACAAAATTAGAATCTCAAGGATTGCAGCTATTACAAGAAGCTTTTCAGTTAACTAGATTTCAACAATACGAACTAGCATTACCAAGAGCAGAATTAGCTACCCAACTAGCCCCAGAAAACTATGAAACTTGGCTGATTTTGGGCAATTTATACATTCAACAAGAAGAAGTTGATAAAGGAATTAAAGCTCTAGAAAAAGGGGAAAAAATCGCACCAGATAAGGAAGCAATCTTATTTAGTTTGGGTAATGGCTATTTTCAGCAAGGTAAATACGAAGCAGCTAAAGTCAAGCTAGAAAAAGGCTTGGAAATAGAGGGCAATTCTATAGAAGCACTTTTCGATTTGGGCAATACCTACCTCAAACTAGAAGAATTCGATAAAGCGATCGCATCCTACGAACAAGCTTTTGCCATTGATGCTACATTTTGGCCAGCCTTAAATAATGTCGGATTGGTAGAATACGAACAAAACGAGCGCGCTAGTGCGATCGCCAGATGGGAATCTGTAATCGAAGTAGACGGTCAAGAAGCAGAACCTCAGCTAGCCTTGGCAGTGGCTTTATTTGAGGAAGGACAAACCGATAAAGCGATCGCTTTAGGTAAAGCTGCCTTAAATTTAGATAGCCGTTATGCAGACATTCAGTTTCTCATCGATAATCTTTGGGGCGAACAATTAATTGCAGATACGAAAAAGTTTCTCAGCAATCCTCAAATACAAGAAATTGTTTCTAACAGCGAAGAAGCATTCTCAGAAGAATCAGAAACTTTTCCCACTCCTTAAAGAATGTTTTTGACTAATAATGCCCCTGGCAACTTCTAATCGATCTGGCAAGTAATCAAACGTCCTAAAAAGAAATTGGTCATTTTAGAACCGTAGGGGGAATTCCACCAGCGAGAAGGATGGCAGCCAACAGGGGCATTGAGGCTAAAATCTAATTCTTTGCAAGGTAGCCAGCGGTTATCTTTGCGCCAGCCCAAACCTTCGCCCCAAGTTTCAATTAATTGCTGATTTTGTTCGATGGTGGTGTCAAAAGAACCTCCTGCTGCTTGGTAGGCTTTGAGTTGAGGTGTAAAGCCAAAACGTCCGTTGCTGTATTTCAACCACAGGCGATCGATCGTCATTAAATCGTTACAAGGAAAATGCTGAATATCTTCGGGAGTTAGTTCTTCAATTTCTTTAGTAGATACAGCTAAAATCAGTCGAATGGTTTCCTTATCTGCTTCAAACCAATTTTCCTCGACTAAATATTGCTGAAGATTTTTGTAGCGATAGCGATCGCTTAAAAGCATTAAATCGTCTTCTAATTGGGATATTTTAGCTGAGAGAGAAGATACTTCTCCTAAGTTACTTTCTAAATTATCAAAACGGTCGGCAAGTTGGCTTAATTGTTGTTGAATGGCAGACAATTGGGTCGTTAGTTGCTCGACGATAGGATCGCGATCGTTACTCATCAGTAGGCTTACTTAGAATTTATTAAAAGAGTAACACTATTTAGATGCAGTCAATTTTAAGGATTGGCGATCGATAATTTAACTATTTTCAAATTGCTTAAACTATATTTACTCAATCTAACCTACTAATAAATCTACAATAAATAAAAAGGGACAAGAAAGGGAAAAGTAAGGATTATGGCTTATCAAGCAACGCTACACAACAATCTGTCTTTAACAATTGTCAATTATGGCGAACAAACCCAAATTACATCCACCTCTAATAGCCCAGGACAACAACAGAGTCAGAGTAATAGCTTTAGTACTGGTCAGTGGCAAAATGCCCCTCAACTTTGGCAAATAGATCGGGGTTATATCTTGCAAATTAACGGTACAAAAGGTCAATATTCTATTTCGATCCAAGCCCAAAATATGCAGATAATTAACGGTATTCCAACCGTAGAAAATGCTATTCCCGTTAAGCTAGAAACCATTCCCGATCCAGTTAATCAAACATCTCAAACTTCTTTTAATTTTGAGCCCATGCAACCCATGCAACCCCTGAAAATGGGCAATATGTCGATGGATCTCAACTCTATGTCGATGCAGATGGGCAATATGTCTTTAAATATGACCAATCGAGCAAAAAAGACCAATACTAAGGTATTCTGTTCTCAGTGTGGCACAGAAGCCAAATCTGGCGATCGCTTTTGTCGTAGTTGCGGACACAATTTGAGCAACTAATAACTAGTAAATAACAATCATATATGACCTACTGCTTGGGAATTATCAATCAATTCGGCATCGTGATGGCAGCGGACTCGCGAACTAATGCAGGAGTAGATTACATCTCTACCTACAAAAAAATGTTCGATCTTTCTTTACCAGGAGAAAGAGCAATTATAATTTGCGCTTCGGGGAGTCTTTCTGTAACTCAGGGAGTATTGACTAGAATCAACCGAGATATTCAAAATCAAGAAGAAAAGAATCTGCACAACTTACCCACAATGTACGATATTGCTGCTTATATTGGCAGTAAAAGCCGAGAGATTCAGGAAATAGACCGCCCTTGGTTGGAAAAAGACGGTATTGATTTTAGTTGCAATTTTTTACTAGGGGGACAAATTAAAGGGGAAGAACCTCAATTATATTTAATTTATCCTCAAGGAAACTTTATTCAAGCCACCAAAGAAACTCCTTTTTTACAAATAGGCGAGACTAAGTATGGCAAACCAATTATCGATCGCACTATTACTTACAAGACTCCTCTCGAAGACGCTGCCAAATGTGCCTTGCTATCGATCGATTCGACGATGAAATCTAATATTTCCGTAGGGCCCCCAATTAATCTCGTGATGTACCATACCGATAGTCTGGAGATTCCCAATACTTTAGAGTTGCGTTTGGGCGCGCCTTACATAGCTAAAATTCGCACTCTTTGGGAAGATTCTGTCCGTCGCGCTTTTGAATCTATGCCAGATATTGAATGGGAACATGAATCTGGAGATGCTGAAGAAAATGTTTATCTAGACTAGTAATAATTTAATCAGATTAAAAAGTTCGGAGGGAACATAAAATAATAGAATACATCGATTATGTTGATATACGGGATAAATATTGCGTTATCAGTATTGATTGTATTCTTAAATTAATATTTAATTGAATTTGTTTGGTCGATTTATTAGATATATATTAGTATATTCCTAATTTTATAAACATCCATTTACCAATTTTTTCCATCCTTTTCAAGCTATCCAATTTTAATGTGCGAGAACTGATTACTCATGGCATTTGAAGCTTACGATCCAGAAAACTTCTATGACGAACTATTTGTAGCCAAAGGAAAACCGCGATCCCATTCGGCTACTTTAATCGAACATATGGTTAAATTGGGGATCGAACAATTAGAAGAGCAAAGACAAACAGCTGAAATTGCTTTTTTTAAATTGGGAGTAACATTTAATGTTTACAGCGACGATCGCGGTATTGAAAAGATATTTCCCTTTGATATTATTCCCCGCATTATTGATAGTAATGAATGGAAAAAATTAGAAAAAGGATTGATTCAAAGAATTCAAGCTTTAAATTTGTTTCTCGATGATATTTATGGAGAACAAAAAATCATCAAAGAGGGCATAATTCCTGAAGAAATAATTAATACTGCTTCGGGGTTTCTCAAGCCATGCTTGGGCATAAAACCCCCAAGTAAAGTCTGGTGTCATATTACAGGCACGGATTTAGTCAGACACACCGATGGGGAATGGTATGTTTTGGAAGATAACTTGCGATCGCCTTCGGGAGTATCCTACGTCTTGGAAAACCGACGGGTAATGAAAAGCACTTTCCCCGAAATATTCCAAAATATGACCGTAAAACCTGTAGATGATTACCCCTGTCAGTTACTAGAAACCTTGCTCAATTTAGCACCACCTCAATTGCCAGATCCGACGGTAGTAGTCTTAACCCCAGGTATTTATAACTCTGCCTATTACGAACATTCCTTTTTAGCCCAACAAATGGGAGTCGAACTAGTGGAAGGGAGAGATTTAATCGTTACCGATGGTTATCTACAAATGAAAACCACCAAAGGCTTGCAAAGAGTTGATGTGGTCTATCGTCGGATTGATGATAATTTCTTAGATCCTTTAGCCTTTAATCCCGATTCTTTATTGGGCGTGCCAGGATTGATGGAGGTCTATCGTCAAGGAAGAGTTGCCCTCGCCAATGCCCCTGGTACGGGAGTTGCAGACGACAAAGTAGTCTATGCTTATGTCCCTGACATGATTCGCTTTTACTTAGGGGAAGAGCAAATACTCAATAACGTACCTACCTATCTTTGCTGGCGGGAAAGCGATCGCAAGTATGTGCTCGAAAATCTCGCCAAACTAGTGGTTAAATCTGCCGACGAAGCGGGGGGGTATGGAATGCTCATTGGCACAACATCCACCCCAGAGGAAAGAGCCGAATTCGCGCAAAAAATTATTGCCAATCCTCGCAAATATATCGCTCAACCAACCCTCGGCTTGTCTAGAGTACCAACTCTAATTGATGGTCAAGTGGAAGGCAGACACGTCGATCTTCGCCCATACATTTTGCATCGTGGGGATGAAATATACGTTCATCCAGGGGGATTAACCAGAGTGGCATTGAAAAAAGGCTCTTTAGTAGTAAATTCTTCCCAAGGGGGAGGAAGCAAAGATACTTGGGTACTAAATTCAATTAATAATTAATAGTTAATAATGCTGAGTAGAGTAGCAGATTCAATTTATTGGTTAAATCGTTATATTGAAAGGGCGGAAAATGTCGCTCGCTTTATTGATGTCAATCTTAACTTGATGTTAGATTTGCCCGCAGGAGTTGGTCCTCAGTGGCAACCTTTAATTTCAGTGACAGGAGATTCTCAAGAGTTTGCCCTCCGCTACAATCAAGCGAGCAGTAGTAATGTCATTCAGTTTCTTTGTTTCGATCGCGAATATCAAAATTCAATTATTTCTTGTTTGTACAAAGCTAGAGAAAACGCCCGCTCGATTAGAGAGGTAATTTCTTCAGAAATGTGGGAAGAGGTTAATTCTTTCTATCTAATGATTCAGGAAGCTGCAGAGAATATTTCCTTTAGTACCTTACCTAAATTGTTTGGTCAGGTAAAAATGGCTAGTCATCGTTTTGCTGGAGTCATGGATGCCACTATGTCCCATAATGAAGGATGGCATTTTGGACAAATGGGCAGACTTTTGGAAAGAGCAGACAAAACTACCCGCATTCTGGATGTAAAGTACTTTTTGCTTTTACCCTCTGCCGAGTGGGTAGGTACGCCGTTAGATCGCATTCAATGGATGGCTTTATTAAGATCTGCCAGTGCCTATGAAATGTATCGTAAATGCCAACACCACATTACCCCTAGTACGGTAGCTGAATTTTTAATTCTCGATCGCACTTTTCCCAGATCGATCCATTTTTGTCTGTGGCAAACTAAATCTTGTCTGCACGAAATTACTCAAACCCCCAGTGGCAAATGGTCTAATGGGGCAGAAAGAGCTTTAGGTAGATTGTGTTCGGAGTTGGGCTATATCACGATCGAAGATATAATTCAGTCTGGCTTGCATGAGTTTTTAGACCAAATGCAAAGTTCGATCAACCAAGTCGGTAACGAAGTTCATTCAGCTTTTTTCGCCTTTGGCGATTTGCCCAGTGCAGTATCTCATCAACCATCAAACAACTTACAATTACAGTCATCCAATCTATCCCAAACCCCATCTACTTAGATTGCATCCTCGTTGCGATCGCAATCTTCAATTACTGGATTTTTCTCTATCTGTAATTCCCACGCCCAAAGGCAGATCGGATTACATCGATCTTGATGGTAATAATTTAATTAAGCTCTGGTTTGTCGAAGCAACCGAAAAGTTGAGCATTCAAACTACTTCTAGGGTAGAAACTCACTGTAATAACCCCTTTAACTACCTCCTAGAACCTTGGGCAACTGCTTTACCATTTGATTATCCTAGTTCTCTTTTACAGCAACTACAACCCTATCTTCAGCCTTATGGCATGGCGATCGATCCCGTGGCGATGGAATTGGCAGGAGAATTACTATTTGAAACTGAGAACAATACGCTCAATTTTCTGTTTGCCTTAAATCAACGTATTTATCGTGACTGTGTCTATATAATTCGAGAAACAGGCGCGCCTTTTCCTCCTGGAATAACTTGGGGGAGCAAAAAAGGTTCTTGTCGCGATTATGCTGTTTTATTTATGGAAGTATGCCGCTCCGTAGGAATTGCTGCCAGATTTGTTAGTGGCTATCAAGAAGGAGACGAAGAACAACAATCTCGCGATCTTCATGGCTGGGTAGAAGTATATTTGCCTGGGGGTGGTTGGCGGGGTTACGATCCGACTCTAGGATTGGTGGTTAGCGATCGCCATATTTCTTTAGTTGCCAGTGCTATACCCAGCTATGCAGCAGCAATAGAAGGCTCGGTAGTTCCCGTTACCTACGGCACAAAAATTAGTTCTCAGCTACAAACTCAAATTGAGATTGTTAAATATGATTAATGGTTATTTTTTGATTCTGAATTAGGGACAAATGCTAGTTGTTCGATAAGTTTGCGATCAAAAATTTGTTCGGGAGTCTGATTACTATCTGTCAAACAATAAACTCGATTGCCATTGGTATAGAGGAGCGAACCATCGGCAGCTAAATCATAAAAGAGCACGCCATCAGCTATTTTTGTTTCTACGCCATTGGTGGTTTGAGCCATTAACTGCCAAGTTTTTGGTACTAATCCCGAATATTTAGCTTCTTTCTGGTTTTTTTCCTTGGATAGCTGATGAAGATCGACTAATTCTCCCCAAACTTTTAATAGTTGTTGGCTGTCATCTGGTTTGGCTTCTCCTACTTTCATTAAAGGTTTGCCTGTAAAAGTTACCGCAAAGAAATTGAGTATTTGATAAAAAGTATTTGCCAGGCGCAGGGGTAGCAAAACTAGATCCTTCAGAATGCTCCAAAGATTAATTTGTTCTTTTTTGGGTTTGTAAGGACGGCGAATATAGTACAAAGTTCCATCCTCGGTCATTTTGGGTTCGAGAAAATCATAATTAGGATCTTCTACCAAACAAGTAATTTCTTGACTGTTGAAGTCCAATTCTTCAATCCGAAATGGACTGCGATCGCAACCATAGCCTTCTCGATTTCTCGCAATTCCTGCCGATTGATAGACTAGGGCTTTGGGTTTACAGGGTATCCAGCTAGGAGCGAGATCGAGAGAATCACCTTCGGTAATTTCGTGAGGTTTTGCTCCCGTAACGGGCATGGTGGCAATATTAGCCGTACCGTCTTGACGTTCGACAGTACAAGCGATCATTCCCTCGGCACTATTTATATTGAGATGTTGGATTAAAAAATCCGAACCATGATAGAGGCGTTTTTCAACAATGCGATCGCTATCCAGAGTGAAAATACCCGCTACCTCTCCTACGTTGATAGCGTAGTAAACTTTACCGCAATCGTCGCAGCAAACACTAGTAAAATTTACTGGAGTAGCGGTGTTGGCTCGTTCTTCCATCTGCTTGAGCATCGGTTTGGGAATTCTATTTGCCATCGTACTGCGATCGCGAAAAATATTACGTCGTTGAATTTGTAATAATCTTTCTTGAGTAGCCCTGCCAAATTCACTATCAATAATACGAAAGGGCGCACCATCTAGTTTCAAATGGAGTTTGCCCCCCGCGATATATAAAAAGCCAATTTTCATAGGTTCGAGAGTTAAGAACATACAATTATAGTTCCCGAAACAAGGGTAAAAGAACTAAATTCACTCTTTTTAGAACATAAATAAGTCTTGCTTATGCTTAACATCAGGAAACAAAATGAAAAATACCTTGATAAAGTACAAATACTTAGCTATATTAAGTTCATAGACAAAAGAAACACATTATTCTTATTCCGTTTCCCAGTCTAGTTCTATTAAGAACCTTGAAA
>NZ_JBZNBU010000099.1:0-12591 GCF_058530065.1 Waterburya sp.
ATTCTTAACGTCTGGCTGAGGATTGGCACTCCGAATCCTCATTTTACATATGAATTTGAACGGCTAATTTGTCGTAAATTGCCCAAGCATTTGAGTAGTTTATCAGAACTACAAAGCGATCGCCCCCAAAGCATTTTGGCAGAAGGAGAGAATTATAGTCATAATTATCCCCAGACTTTCCCAGAAAAGGTAGAAAAGGAAATATCCTCTAAACCCCAAACTATCTCAGACAATATTCCTTTCAATACACCAGATATTAATGGTATTGCCCCCCCATCACCCCAAAAGATTCCTTTAATTCCTCATCTCAGACTGTCTTCTCAAACTGATTGGTCGGAAATTACCACAGGACAAAAGATGATTCGTCACTTTATTCCCGTTCCTGATGTTTCCTCTTTTTTTAACAAACTCAAAACATTTGGCGAAGAAAAGTTGGAAAATTAACAATTTATATTACAATATGTAAAGATAAAAAGGCTTGACGACCGCTATTAGGTGTAGCTTAGAGCTTAAGTTCAATTGGCTAAAAGTTAAGGTCTAAGGTCGATCTAGCAAGCTTGTTAATAATAATGCTTTTCGGGAATTAGAAATTTAATGCGCGTAGCAATTGTAGGTGCAGGATTAGCTGGCATGGCAACAGCCATTGACTTAGTTGATGCTGGTATTGAAGTAGAAATTTTTGAATCTCGTCCTTTTGTGGGGGGGAAAGTCGGCAGTTGGGTTGATAAAGATGGCAACCATCTAGAAATGGGCTTGCACGTTTTCTTCGGCTGTTACTATAATCTGTTTGCTCTCATGGAAAAAGTTGGGGCGATCGACAATTTACGTCTTAAGGAACACACCCATACTTTCATTAACGAAGGTGGCAGAATTGGAGAGCTAGATTTTCGTTTTTTGACGGGCGCGCCCTTCAATGGTTTAAAAGCTTTTTTTACTACTTCCCAACTTTCTACAGTCGATAAAGCAGCCAATTCTTTGGCTTTGGGTACTAGCCCGATTGTGAGGGCATTAATCGACCCTAAAGGAGCAATGAAGACCATTCGCGACCTCGATCGCATTAGCTTTGCTGACTGGTTTCGCAGTCATGGGGGCAACAATGGCAGCTTGAGGAAAATGTGGGATCCTATTGCCTATGCCTTGGGTTTCATCGATACCGAAAATATTTCTGCTCGTTGTATGCTGACTATTTTTCAGTTTTTCGCTACTAAAACTGAAGCCTCCGTTCTGAGAATGTTGGAAGGTTCTCCCAGCGAATATTTACATAAACCCATAATCGAATATCTAGAAGCGCGAGGTGCAAAAATTCACACTCGCCGTCGCGTCAGAGAGATTTTGTATCGAGATGCTGGGGATAAAACCAGAGTAACTGGTCTTGTAGTTGCTAATGGAGAAACCGAAGAGACTATTACCGCCGATGCCTACGTCTGCGCTTGTGACGTACCAGGAATCAAAAAAGTAATTCCTCCAGGATGGCGCAAGTGGTCGGAATTTGACAACATCTATAAATTGAGTGCCGTACCCGTGGCTACAGTGCAGTTGCGTTTTGATGGTTGGGTGACTGAATTAAACGATGCAGAAAATCGCCAACAATTGGAAAAAGCGGTGGGTATTGATAACTTGCTTTATACTCCCGATGCGGATTTCTCCTGTTTTGCCGATTTAGCACTAGCTAGCCCTGGAGACTATTATAAAGAAGGGGAAGGTTCGTTATTACAGTTAGTATTAACCCCTGGCGATCCTTTTATTAAGGAGAAAAACGAAGCTATTGCCAACCATGTTTTAGAACAAGTACGTCAGTTATTCCCCTCGGCACGCAACTTAAACATGACCTGGTATAGCGTAGTTAAACTAGCAGAATCTCTTTATCGGGAAGCCCCAGGTATGGATCCTTTCCGCCCAGCCCAACAAACGCCCATATCTAATTTCTTCCTAGCAGGTAGTTATACCCAGCAAGATTATATCGATAGTATGGAAGGGGCAACCCTATCGGGCAAGCAGGCAGCTAAAGCTATTTTGGAAAATGCCGAAAAGTTTAAAGCTGTAGCGGTATAATTTCAATATTTCTATGGGGATATAGGTAAAAACAATGACAGACTGGCTAGAACATACCGTACAAATAGAAGTTCCCGTCCCCATAGAGCTTGTTTGGAGTCTTTGGTCGGATTTAGAACAGATGACCAGATGGATGAAGTGGATCGAATCAGTTAAAATTCTGGAAGATAATCCCGAATTATCCCGTTGGAAGTTAGCCAGTGGTGGATTTAACTTTACTTGGCTATCTCGTATCGTCCAGGTTGTTCCCTATCAAATTATTGAATGGCAATCGGTAGATGGTTTGCCCAATAAAGGAGCAATTCGCTTTTACGATCGCAAGGATAAGAGTATTGTTAAAATGTCTTTTGCCTATGCCGTACCAGGAATTATTGGCAGACTTTTGGATAATTTAGTCGGCGATATTGTTGAATCTACAGTAATGGCAGACTTAGAAAGGTTTAAAGAATACGCTATTAAGGTACAGGCTGAATCTCATAAACCTCTCACATAATTAATTAAAAGAATTAATCGTCCTACAAATTCGACACAAGAGCAGAGCGGGACGAAAAAACAAACAAATAAAATGAGAATTAACTTATCAAAACTTAAATAAAGCAGAGACAAAAGTCAGGAGATCGCCAAATAAATAGCGATTTCCACAGCTTAGTTATACGAAAATAAAAGTTATTTATATTTTGTTGTAATTATAACTTTTTGACTTTTTAAAATTCTAAGTTAGCTAATAGTGAAACTACGCTCCAAACAAAAACTATGAGCCAATTTATGGAATCTAGCCTAATTCTTGTTAACATTCTCAATCTTAACCTTTAGCCCGACTTCTGCAGGAAGTCTAATCAAGCTCTATAAAACAATGGCATTATCCAATTTTGTAGCAAAACCAATTGGTGGTTTACATTTTCAAAACCTCCGAGGCGATCTATTTGGCGGAATCACTGCGGCAGTAGTTGCCTTACCTTTAGCTTTAGCTTTTGGGGTATCCTCTGGTGCGGGAGCGATCGCAGGATTGTACGGCGCGATTATTATTGGTTTTTTTGCTGCCTTATTTGGGGGAACTCCTTCCCAAATCTCTGGTCCGACAGGTCCGATGACAGTGGTAATTGCGACGGTATTTAGTACGGAAATTGCTAGAGATCCCCAAAATGGAGCAGCGATCGCTTTTACGACGATTATGTTGGGAGGAATCTTTCAAATTCTGTTTGGGGTGATGCGTTTTGGTAAATATATTACTTTGATGCCCTACACGGTAATTTCGGGGTTTATGTCGGGCATTGGGGTAATTATTATTTTGCTTCAGTTTGGCCCTTTCTTTGGGCATCCTGCTTCGGCAAATGTGGTGCAATCAGTAAGTCAGCTACCATATTTCATAACCCACATTAATACTGGAGCTTTATTTTTAGGGCTTTTGACTCTGGCGATTGTGTTTCTGACTCCCGCCAAAATAACTCGTCTGATTCCTTCTCCTTTATTAGCTCTAATTGTAGGAACATTAGTTGCAGTTTTCTTTCTTCCCGATAGTGGCTTGCGCTTAATTGGGGATATTCCTAGTGGTTTGCCTACTTTACACCTACCGAGATTTGATGTGGCTCGTATTCGAGATATTTTTGGCTATGGTTTAATGTTGGCAGTTTTGGGTTCGATCGATTCCTTACTTACATCTTTGGTAGCAGATAATATTACCCAAACTCAACACGATAGCGATCGCGAATTAATCGGTCAAGGTATTGGTAATTTGATTGCTGGCTTGTTTGGCGGGCTTCCTGGGGCTGGTGCAACCATGCGGACGGTAATTAACGTTAAAAGTGGCGGAAAAACCCCAATTTCGGGAATGATTCACGCTTTGATGTTATTGGCGCTCGTTCTCAAAGCAGGAAAACTCACAGCTAATATACCTCAAGCGGTATTAGCAGGGATTTTAATCAAAGTTGGAATTGATATTATTGATTGGAGTTTCCTCAAACGAGCTCACCGAATATCTCTCAAGGCGACGGGGTTGATGTATCTAGTATTGTTTTTAACAGTATTTGTAGATCTAATTACGGCAGTAGCAGCAGGCGTATTTTTTGCTAACTTATTAACCATTAAAAGCTTGAGCGATATTCAAAGCGGACACGTCAGAACTATTGTCAATCCTGAGGAAGATGACGAGGATGCGGATTTAAGTATTGCTGAAAAACATTTATTGAAAAAAGCTAGAGGAAAAATTTTATTATTCAATCTTAGCGGGCCTATGAGCTTTGGTGCGGCTAAAACTATTTCCCAAAGAATGGGTATTGTCAGAAAATACGAGGTATTGATTCTAGATTTAAGTGACGTACCTTTACTAGGAGTAACTGCTTCTTTGGCAATTGAAAATATGATTAAAGATGCTTGTGCAAACAATCGCCAAGTATTTTTAGTAGGTGCAAGGGGTCGAGTCAAACAAAGATTGCAGAAAATGAAGTTGTTAAGATTATTAACTGCCCATTATTGCTATGATGAGCGACTATTTGCTATTCAAGAAGCGATCGCCTATATTGAATTACCCAAAATATGATGGGCAATATTAGTTATTAGTTTTGAATTATTGGCTGTTCTGCTCGATCCGATATCTGGCAATTATTAACCATAGTGTCAGAAAAGGTAGGCATTGCCTACCTTAATATCTTTCTAACTAAGTACTAAAATATCTTGCTACAGGATGATAAGTAATAATCGCCGTAGTAGATTGTTCGGGATAGAGTTGTTCGCTTTCATCCATGTACATCTTGATGCGCTTAGTATCTAAGAGATCCAATTGCTTGTATTGATCCTCAATATTGGGACAAGCAGGATAGCCAAAACTATAACGAGAACCGCGATAGCGTTGTTGCAATATGTCGCGGATATTATCCGATTCTTCTGCCTCAAAGCCCAACTCCATGCGGATTTTAGCGTGCGTCCATTCTGCTAATGCCTCTGCCATCTGTACTGCCATACCATGATAGTAGAGATATTCGGTGTAATTATCTGCTTGGAATAATTTTTGGGCGTATTCCGTAGCAATTTCTCCGACTGTAACTGCTTGCATGGGGAAGACATCGAATGTACCTGATTCTTTAGCAGCAAAAAAGTCAGCAATACACAGACGTTTGCCCGAACCCTGACGGGGGAATTCAAAGGATGTCACTAATTTTGCCGTATTTTCGGGATCGTATACATACAATGTATTTCCTTCCGCATTGCAGGGGAAATAACCGTAGATGACTTGGGGATGTAATAGGTTCTCGGCTACAATGCGCTGTTTCCATTCTTCTAAGATAGGATAAACTTTTCTGGCTAAAAACTCATCGTAGTCTTCTCTCGATTGGTCTTTGGGCTTGCGGAATTGCCATTGTCCGACAAATAAAGCTTGAAGATCTAAATAAGGGAAAACTTCTTCAATAGGAATATCTTCTGGGTTTAAAATCTTTGTACCCCAGAAAGGAGGTGTAGGACGTTCTATATCTAACGCTACTGCTTCAGAACGTTTGGTATCAATTACTTTAGGTTCGACTGGCTTACTAACTTCATCGACAAAGATTTTATCTCTGTCTTCCCCTTCAAATGGCTTTTCCCCATTATCTGCCACATGGTTAACGTCGTCGGGTTCGTCCAAAAATCCTTTCAGATCGTCCCAATTATTATTCGCCTTGGCGGGCATTAACTTATCCATAAAATGCAAGTCTGCAAAAGCATCCTTACCATAAATAACTTTACCTTTATAGGTATTTTGACAATCCTGATTGACGAATTTAGGGGTTAAAGCTGCACCACCCAAGATAACGGGAACGGTAATACCTTTTTCGTTAAAAGTTTCTAGATTATCTTTCATAAACGCCGTAGATTTCACCAGCAAGCCACTCATGGCTATACAGTCTGGCTGATGTTCTTCGTAAGCTTGAATAATAGTTTCTACTGGTTGTTTAATGCCTAAATTAATTACTTTATAACCATTATTAGACAGAATAATATCAACTAGATTTTTACCAATATCGTGAACGTCACCTTTAACAGTGGCAATAACAAATTTTCCTTTACCTCTGTCATCGGTTTCTTCCTTATCCATGTGGGGTTCTAAATGTGCCACCGCAGCCTTCATGGTTTGGGCTGACTGCAAAACAAAAGGTAGCTGCATTTGTCCCGAACCAAATAATTCACCCACAACTTTCATGCCATCTAATAAAAAGATGTTGATAATATCTAAGGGAGGATATTGCTGTAAAGCTTCGTCTAGGGCTTCGTCTAAACCAATACGTTCTCCGTCAATAATGTGTTGTTTTAAGCGTTAGTCAATAGGAAGATTTTTATCAACTGCTTCGGATTTCTTGGCTTTCTTTCCTGCAAAGAGAGTAGTTAATTCTCCCAAGGGGTCATAGGTACAGATATCACCATCAAATTTTCGTCTGTCGTAGATTAAATCCATACAAATCTTTTGATGGGATTCATCTATTTTAGATAGGGGTAAAATTTTGCTGGCATTGACAATAGCAGAATCTAAACCTACCTGCATACATTCGTGTAAAAAGACAGAATTTAAGACTTGTCTTGCTGCTAAGTTTAAACCAAAGGAAACGTTAGATACACCGAGTAAGATATGACATCCTGGTAATTCATCCCTAATTCTCTTAATTGCTTCTACTGTGGCTTTACCGTTTTCGCGATCTTCTTCAATACCAGTAGACACGGGTAAAGCTAAAGGATCGAAAAAGATTTCTTGGGCAGGAATGCCATATTCAATAGCTGCATCGTAGGCGCGTTTGGCAATTTCAAATTTCTTATCCGCGGTGCGCCCCATACCATCTTCATCGATAGTACCGACAACAATACCCGCACCGTATTTTTTCGCCAAGTCTAAGACTTGATAAAATCTTTCTTCCCCATCTTCATAGTTGGTGGAGTTGAGGATACATTTACCCCCTGCCACTTTCAACCCCGCTTCCATCTTTGTCCACTCGGTAGAATCAAGCATCAAGGGGAGGGTAACGTTATTCACCAGACGAGAGGCTAATTCGTGCATATCTCGTTCGCCGTCACGCCCCACATAGTCTACGTTAACGTCTAAGACGTGCGCCCCTTCTTTTACTTGAGACTTAGCCAAGGATACCAAACTATCCCAGTTTTCTTCATTGAGGAGAGTGCGACATTTCTTAGAACCACTAGCGTTTAAGCGTTCCCCCACAATGAGGAAAGAATTATCTTGAATATAGGGTTGAGTGCTATAGATAGAAGCTGCGGAAGGTTCGTAATGGGGAGTGCGTTCTTTAGGGGTCAGATCTTCAGTCATCTCCGCTAAAGCTTTGATGTGGTCGAAACGAGTGCCACAACAACCACCAACAATTTGTACTCCTAAATCTTCGACGAAGTGCATTAATGCCATTCGTAATTCTATCGGCGTAAGTTTATAGTGCGCTTGTCCGCCCACATTTTCGGGCAAACCAGCATTAGGTACACAAGAAACAATAAAAGGAGAATGTTCGGCAAGATATTTTATGTGATCTTTCATCAAATCGGGTCCTGTAGCGCAGTTGAGACCCAAAATATCAATATTATATGGTTGCAAAATAGCTAGGGCAGCGTCAATTTCTGTTCCCACTAGCATTGTTCCCATCTGTTCCATGGTTACAGAAACCATGAGGGGCAGTCTCGCGCCTTTGTCAGTAAAAACTTCTTCGATCGCATTTAAAGCAGCTTTGATCTGCAAAACATCTTGACAAGTTTCAACCAATAGCAGATCGACACCACCATCGTAGAGGGCTGATGCCTGTTCTACATAAGCTTCCCTAAGACTATCAAAATCAATATGACCCAAAGTAGGTAATTTAGTACCAGGTCCCATCGAACCAGCCACAAAACGAGGTTTTTCAGGGGTGGAAAATTCATCGGCGACCTTTCTGGCTAACTCGGCAGCAGTTTTATTTAGGTAATATGCTTTATCTGCTAGATCGTATTCTGCTAATACTAGCTTAGTTCCCCCAAAGGTATCGGTTTCAATGACATCAGCCCCTGCTTCTAAGAAACCGCGATGTACTTGGGCTATTGCTTCGGGTTTAGTATGTACTAAATATTCGTTACAACCTTCGTATTCTGCACCGCCAAAATCTTCGGCAGTAAGATTTTGTACTTGAATATTTGTTCCCATTGCCCCATCAAAAACTAACACGGGACGTTTTGGGCTACGAAGACGATTTAAGAAGAGACTGTTCATTGGTCGCGACTGCGGGTCAACAGATTATAAATTTTTACTTAAACTTTATTATATGGGGTTTAAGCTCAAGAAGTGTTAATTAACCCAAAGTCGCAGAAGTCATGGTATCTAGTCTGATTTACTTTAACTAGATTTACTCAAAGCTTCTTGCTGGAAGAAATTTTGGATATATTTTTGAGTTACAGTGGAAACCTGATTGGCATTGAGGGGTTTGCTAATAAAATCAACTGCCCCCGATAGTTTACCGCGCAATCTTTCGACAATGCTTTCTTGTTCTGCCATGAGAATGATGGGAATATTTTTTAAGTCTGGCATTCTTTTTATTTGAGCGCACAATTCATAGCCATTGGCATCGGGCATATCTGTATCGATAAAAATTAGTTCGGGTGGATTCTCGATTAATGCCATCAAAGTTTTAGCAGCATCATTGATGGAGAGTATGCGATAGCCAATCGGATTGAGAGTTTGAGCTATTTCTTGGCAAATGCGCGGATCGTCATCAACGCAAATAATTACGGGTAATTCTAGTTCTTGAATATATTCTCTCGTGCCATTTCTATATTTGGTTTTATTCTCTTCACTACTAGGAGAAAAATAAAGGTTTGCCAGTTGTCGATCTGGAACTTGCTGAAGAGCGATCGCTTTACTTTTAAGATGGGGTATTAGATAGCTAGCTACAGTGATAATATCTTTGTCTGTTTCAATTGCCAAGTCTCTAATGGTTTTTTTACCATTGATAAAAATAAATAGTTGTTGGTAGGTATCATAATTAACTATTTTTTTTAGTTTTTCAATATCTTGAATAACAGGAGCAAGATTGGGAGAACGATAAGCCAATTGAGTTTGATTCCAATTAGCCACAGATGATTCGAGACGTTCTACGGTTTTGACATATTTTAAATTAGCAATTGGCTGTTTAAATAGAGGGCTTTTCAAAATAGCACCCATTTGATTGCCTTTAGTTTCAAAAATTACTTTAACCTGCTCTATTTCTCGTTCCGCTACAAAACAATCAAACAGAACTTCTCTAATTATTAAGTGAATGAGTTCTTTTACTTGAATAATCGTAATTTGTTTTCGCTTATATAAAACATTAATCAGGAGATATTCCCATAATTCGGAAATTTCTTGTTCCCTTAGTTTTACTTCTTGGCAATTAATTTCAGGACAAATTTGATTGGTCAAGCGATACAATCTTCTAAATCTATGACTGCTACTACTAGCCCAAACAAAACTACCTTTTTTAAAATAAAAACTCCAACTATCTCCGCCACTGGTAAAAGCACATATTTTACAATTTTGTTGCAGCTCGATAGCATTTTGAAAATTTAATTTAAGTTTTTTTATATTATCTGGATCTTTTTTCATAATTTTGATTGACTTTTATAGAGTGTCAAATACTATTTTTATGCCAAAATAGATAAATATTCGTACCCTCGTATTTTTTAAAATTAAATATTTTATAAGTTGAATTTATCGATAGCTCTACTATTCAGTTAATAAAAAAACAGATCTATTATTTATTTATGCTGCGATAAATTTACATCTATTTTATCAACTAGATTAATTGAAGTAAGCCGTAATTTTACTGTGATTTATCAGAAAAGATGACAATTTAAGCTGAAAAAATTGAGGATAAAATAAATAATATCTTTTCAGGGCAATCGATCGCAAACATTCATTTACGAACTATGGTCGTTACTAAATCTCAAATCAAAACCGCAGCCTTGGACATTGGATTTCATTTGGTAGGAATTGCTGCCGTAGATAAATATGAAGATAGGGCTAAAGAACATCTCAAAAACTGGCTCGATTCGGGATACCAAGCTAATATGACTTGGATGACAAATCCCAAAAGAGCAGATATTCGCGCTGTAATGCCTGAAGTGCGATCGCTTATTTGTGTCGCTCTCAATTACTATACTCCTCACCAACATTCAACAGATCCTCAAATCGGTAAGATTTCTCGCTATGGTTGGGGCAGAGATTACCATAAAGTTATGGGTAAAAAACTCAAAGCTTTAAGTGCCTGGTTGCGATCGCAGGATGAATCGATTCTTACCCGTCATTGCGTGGATACAGCCCCCGTACAAGACAAGGTTTGGGCGCAAAGGGCGGGATTGGGTTGGCTAGCTAAAAACGGAAACGTGATTACCAGAGAGTATGGTAGTTGGGTATTCCTCGGGGAAATATTAACCAATTTAGAATTAACTCCCGATACCTTTCATACAAATCATTGTGGCACTTGCACTCGCTGCCTAGAAGCTTGTCCCACTCAAGCAATTGTCAAGCCTCACGTAGTTGATGCTAACCGTTGTATTGCTTATCACACTATTGAAAATAGAGATGAAAAGTTACCGTCAGAAATTGCGCCAAAATTATCAAATTGGGTAGCAGGATGCGATATTTGCCAAGATGTTTGTCCTTGGAATCAACGTTTTGCTAAAGAAACTAATATTGATGACTTTCAACCCTATTCTATTAATAGAGAACCAAAATTGAGCGAGCTTAGTAATCTTTCTGAAACAGATTGGGATCGCAGATTTCGGGCATCTGCCTTAAGAAGAATTAAACCTGCTATGTGGCGACGTAATGCTCGTGCTAATCTGAATAAAGGGAAATAAATATTAGCTAAAAACAAATAATTAAAATATTATTAATTATAATCACCCTATTTATAATTAATATCAAGAGGATTTAATGACTGCTAAAGTAGTTCTGTTTGATTTTGATGGTACGATAGCCGATACATATAATGCGATCGCCAAAATCACCAATCAGTTGTCTTCTGAATTTGGCTATAAAGCTTTAACTTCAGAAGAACTATTGCTACTAAAAAATTTAAGCTCTCGTGAAATAGTTAAGCTATCAGAAATTTCTCTTTTTAAGATTCCGTTTTTAGTCAGACGAGTTAGATCTGAATTGAGTAAAGAAATTGGAGAACTATCGCCAATTAAAAATATTAGTGGAGTCTTATTTGAATTAAAAAATAGAGGCTACACTCTGGGAATTGTTACCTCTAATAATAAAAATAATGTCGAAACATTTCTACGTAAAAATAAACTCGATAATTTATTTCGATATATTTACTCCAGTACATCTATTTTTGGCAAACATCGCATTATCAATCAAGCAATTAGAAATAACCAGTTAATTAAAGCTAATGTCATGTATGTTGGCGATGAAACTAGAGATATTAGATCTGCCAGAAGAAGTAATATTGGCGTTGCAGCAGTAACCTGGGGTTTTAATTCCGCAGAAATTTTAGAAGAATACGAACCAGACTATCTTCTCCATCAACCTCAAGAACTAATTCAAGCGATCGAACTATACTATTCTCAAATAGTTACTCCTTCGGCATAAATCTAAGTAAGTGGGTCAATACTTCTCGGATAAGTCTCTTTTACTGATTAGTAAGGGTTGGTAAAAGGGTAAGGGGGAAGGGGGAAAGGTTTTGAATACGATCCTTTGACCTTTAACCATTTCCCTTTACCCATCCTTCACAGATAAACTCAAACTCTTAAACGAGAAGTATTGGTAGGTGGGTAACATTGATTAGAAGATGGCTTTTATAGGGAAATAGGGCAATAGGAATAGATTTGTAGCGTTATTTTAGAGAACTGGTATTAGAAAAACTTAGAACTTAATCATATAGAAAAACGAGTCGTGTTTTCCAACACTACTATATCTTCTAGTGCAGCCAAGTATATATATATCTAGAGATAATTATGATGCTGTTACACAACTCGTCACTTTTGACCGCAATATCTAGAGGAAAATTTATCGAGGTCTAAGTGTTACTTAGGTTACTAAATTCTTTTTTACGAGAAAATGAGTTTTTTGTAATATTTGTTTACATTGTCCTCGATTTCCATAGAAAATAAAAATAGCCCTATTTGAAAACAGGGCTATAAATAATAAAAAAATATAGCGAGGACAAATAATTCTAGCGAACAGTACCAGCCAAATTATCTACACGGATTGGCTTGATGAAGTACATTTTGATTAGTTCGACACCATTAGAAATATAGTGAGGTAGTTTTTGCAAGAACTTGATAGGTGCGGGAGCATTAGAATTGGCGATCGCAGTTAATTTCTCGTTATTAACTACACACTTTTCTAAACTGGAATAGAAACCAGGATGCTCTACATCCAAAACCACAGGGAATACTCTTCCAGCAGTTTCATTGGTTTGCTTGATAACGTATTTATCATATTCTCTAGCATCTAAGCCCAAAGACTCGTAGAAGCCAGAACGTTGAACGTCGTTAAGATACATAGTGGCGAATACCGATAGTAAAAAGAAACGACTCCACAATCTTGCTTTCCAGTCA
>NZ_JBZNBU010000100.1:0-4279 GCF_058530065.1 Waterburya sp.
ATCAGAACCACTAGATTCTCTTGGTCGTGCTTTGTTCACTCTGAGAGTGCGTCCCATCCATTCAGCCCCATCAAGGGTTTCAATCGCTTCGGTTTCTTCTTCGTCTGTGTTCATTTCCACAAACCCAAAACCCCGCTTGCGACCTGTTTCGCGGTCTGTAGGTAGGTAGACTCGCTTGACAGTTCCGTATTCTCCAAAGACTTCGTTTAAGTCTTCCTGCGTAACCTCATAGTTGAGATTACCAACATAAATCGACATTACTCTTGTTTCCTGTTCTTGTGTTTCGAGCGATCGTCGGAAGTCAAAATAGGGAAAAAATTATTCACCAATACGTACAAAAATTGCCTTACCACTTCCGATTTTCGAGAATAATATTAACATTTTATCCACAATAAAATTAGTAATTTACTTATCATTCTCCAGAATGCTCCGAATAAAAAACTGTGGTATTTTAATCCTAGGTAAAGATAAGTAACAAAAATTAGAAGCTTATCTCCTCGATCGCCAAACTATTTTTTTTTTTACTTGTGACCACATCTAGTTCCAATCGCCCTTCTATACCTCAATCTGACCTTCTATCTCTACCCCTAGAACCAAACCAGAGTAGAAAAGCTTGGCAAGTCTTTTCAGCAGCCTCTTTTCTGGTATCCGTACCAGTTTTTGTTCAAGCACCTATCGTTCGTTTATTTCCCCTCCTGAGCTTGTTTTTAACCTTTTTCTGGCTAGGATTGGGTTGGTGGCTGTATCGTCGCCCCCAAAGTCAATTATGGGGAGATTTAATTCTCGGTTTTAGTTGGAGTTGGCTGGCTGGTTCGATTTATTGGGGTTGGCTGAGGTTCGAGCCTTTGATTCACATTCCCATCGAATCTATTGGTTTGCCTTTTGCTCTTTGGTGTTTGTGGCGCGGTTGGGGTAAGGTAGGTAATTTTTTCTATCTCGGCTCTCTTTTAGGAACGGCGATTACCGATCTTTATTTTTACTTAACTAACGTTATTCCCTACTGGCGCAAGTTAATGGTAGTAGATATCGATCCTTCTTTGGCTGCACCAATCTTAAAATCTGCTTTAGCTCAAGTACAAACTCCCTGGGGAATTAGTTGGGCGGTAGTTTTGGTTAATATCTTGCTGGCAGTGAGTTGGTGGTCGTTAAAGAAAATCGAGTTACACTGGTGGGCATTCGCTGGAGCGGTTTTAAGTACAATTTTGGTAGATAGTTTGTTTTTGCTAGCTGCTTATTTTGCTTAAACAAAGCCTATGGCTTTAGCTTTAAGCTCTAAGTCAAGATGAATTAAATTAATAAATTATGGCTCAAAGTACTGATGTTGGGAGTAAATCCCCGCCCATTGGCATAGAAACAATTTTGAGGAATGAAACCACCCTCTATATCCTAAAAAGATTGTCTCAAGGTGCTTTAACTCTGCTCTTAGCATCAGCACTGTGTTTTTTCATTGTAGAATTAGCCCCAGGAAACTATTTAGATACTCTTAAAGAAAACCCTCAAATCACCCAAGAGAGAGTTGCCGAATTAACCAAACAATTTGGTTTGGACAAACCCCCCATAGAACAATATTTCCTCTGGCTGTGGCGTATTATTACTAGATTTGATTTCGGTCAGAGTTTTGTTTATTTTCGCTCTGTTTCTTCCCTGCTGCTAGAAAGAATTCCCGCAACTCTCTTACTAGCATTATCATCTTTTATTTTAACTTGGGCGATCGCCATTCCCTTAGGAATTATTAGTGCGGTCAAGCAAAATACGCCCTTAGATCGAGTCTTGCGAGTTCTTAGTTATTTCGGTCAAGGTTTCCCTAGTTTTATTACCGCCCTAATTTTTCTGATTATCGCTCAATTTCTTTCTCCCCTATTTCCTGTGGGGGGAATGACCAGCATTAATCACGACGAACTATCCATTGTGGGCAAAATACTCGATATAGCTTGGCATATGGTATTGCCAACTATTGCTTTAAGTATTACTAGTTTTGCTGGCTTACAACGTCTGACTAGAGGACAATTATTGGATGTCTTGCGTCAAGACTATATTCAAACTGCTAGGGCTAAAGGTTTGCCCGAAAACAAGGTTATTTACGTCCATGCCCTCAGAAATGCCATTAACCCTCTAATTACCCTTCTCGGCTTTGAATTTGCCAGTTTACTCGGCGGTTCGTTTATCGCTGAATTTTTCTTCAATTGGCCTGGCTTGGGAACTCTTACCTTACAAGCAGTAAACGCTCAAGATAAATATCTAGTAATGGCTAGCTTAATGATGGGTGCAACGATGTTAATTATTGGTAACCTCCTGGCAGATTTACTCTTAAAAACTGTCGATCCTCGGATTAAATTAGAAGATCTCAAGTAAAAAGTTTACTCTTATGAGGTTTCCTAACCTCCATACCCCCCATCTACTCGAAGATCTGATTGATGGGCAGCAGCGACAGCCAAGCGATCGCATCGCTCGTTTTCAGGAATTCCTGCATGACCTTTAACCCAGACAAATTCTACATCGTGTATCTTGCATAAATCGAGTAATTCTTGCCAAAGATCGGGATTCTTTGCTTTCTCGTTTTTATTTCGCTTCCAGCCGTTGGCTTGCCATTTTTTCGCCCAACCCTTGATTACGGCATCGACAATATATTTGGAGTCGCTATGGAGTTTCACTTTAGAGTTGGAGGGTAAAGATTCCAAAGCGGCGATCGCTCCCATCATTTCCATACGGTTATTGGTAGTAAGTTTGTATCCTGCTGAGAGTTCTACACGGCGATCGCCATCAATAATCACCGCACCATAGCCCCCCTTGCCAGGATTGCCCGTACAAGCACCATCGGTATAAACAATAATTGTGTTTTCAGATCGAGGAGCTTTGGCTTTGTTATTTAATTTTGGTTTGTTTTTGGATGCTGGTTTGGGTTTTAAGGACTTGATATAGTTTAAAACTGCTGCCAGTTCGGATTCGGGGAGGGTTTCAACCTCGGTCATAATTTCTTGTATGTAATCTAGCATGGGAAGAGATTAATGTTTTAAAACTAGGCGATAGCGGGCTTTGCCGTCACGCAAGCGAGCGATCGCATCATTAAGGCGATCGAAATCATAAGTTTCCACAATCGGCTCAATTTGATGGCGCACCACAAAATCTAACATTTGAGAAACAATGGCAGGGCTGCCCAAAGAGGTGGCAGAAATTGATTTTTGACCAACAATCATGGGAAAAATAGCCACGGAAATAGGATTGGGGACAGCCCCAATAAAGTTTAGCTTGCCCATCGGACGCAAAGCATTAACATAGCTATTCCAGTCTAAATCCACATTTACCGTAGAGATAATAGCATCAAAAGAATTGGCTAATTTGGCGATCGCATTACTATCGCGGGAATTAACAAAGTAGTCAGCACCCATTTCTAAGGCTTCTGCTTTTTTATCTGGGCTGCTAGAAAATGCCGTCACTTGGCAGCCCCAAGCATCGAGAAATTTTAATGCCATGTGACCCAAACCACCAATGCCAATTACCCCAACTCTGTCTGTAGCTTTAAGATTTAATTCTACAATGGGGTTAAAAGCCGTGACTCCCCCACAAAATAAAGGACCTGCGATCGCAGGATCGATCGCTTCGGGTAGGGGAATTGCCCATTCATAATTGCTGCGGACTTTATTGCCAAATGCCCCATGACGACCGACTATGGTTTCTTCTGGAGTCAAACAAAGATTTTGATATCCCTTCATACACCATTCACAATGGAGACAAGAGCCAGAAAACCAGCCCAAACCGACTCTCTGCCCTATTTTCAAGGTTTTAACCTGACTACCAACAGCAGCTATTTTGCCAATGGCTTCGTGACCAGGGATAAGGGGATATTGAGAGATTTCCCAGTCATTATCAAGCATACTCAAATCGCTGTGACAGACACCACAATATTCCACCTCAATCTCTACTTGTTCTGGCTTTAATTCTCCAGGATCGTATTCAAATGGCTCTAATTTACCACCAGCCTGCAAGACAGCGTAAGCTCGGATCGTCATTATTCTTAGATTTGAGATTCTTCATTCCTAATCTAAACAATTTGATTCTTGAAAGTATATTAAATTTTACTGGAGATCTTGTATTTAGCTAAAATCAAAATAACTCTAAAATCAATTATTCAAAATAGTGGCTAGTCTACAAAAAAGAAGATCGGAAAATATTGATGGTGACTTTTATGTCGATTCTAGTTGTATAGATTGCGATACTTGTCGGTGGGTAGCACCTGATGTTTTCCATCGTCAGTCTTCTATGTCTGCGGTATACCATCAGC
>NZ_JBZNBU010000101.1:0-11646 GCF_058530065.1 Waterburya sp.
ATTTATCTACTATATTCAATAGTACTTCAATCTAATTAAGGATTTAAAATATTCAAATAAAAATTTATTCTAAATTCACGGTCAAAAAAAACGCTAAATATGAGAGGTTAATTTGATTGCATTATGGGTAGCAAAACCAGATATAGTCTTATTTATTAATTTTTTTTATGCTAAATAAACCGATTTAACACCGCAATTAACAATTATTTTATTAATTTCAAATTGTTGTTGATTATTTGTACAGTTTCTAATTTAACTCATATTTACGTTAATTGGACAATAAACAATTCTTAACCTCTATTATTAGAGATATCAAAGAGCCAGCAAAGCAATTAATAGTGTTTAACTTCGATCTTGATTTACTAAAAATGCTCGGTTGTATTACTATTAAAGAACATTTAGCTTTAAAAAAATTATTTTTAGATTAATTTTGGACTAATTAATCTATTGCAATTAGATTCAACATACACCTAAGGTTCTCAGCCATAGATTGAGCATTGGTAGGTTAAGTATTTAGGCAAACATGGTCTTGAAGTATTTAAAAAACATAATTTTCAACTGCAAATAAAACTAAGCAACCATTATCATATTTTCTTAAGTAAAAATACCGATCGTAATGTAATATTATTTTAAAGTTATAAAAACCTACGATTTTAGTATTTTTCTTAAAAAATGTTGCATACTGAACGTCCCTCGAAATCTTTATCAAACTTCCTGGTGTACAGTCGATCTTCTCGCATGATGATCGTGTGGCTGTTGGTCTTAGGAGATGTTATTGGACTACTTAGCTCTTTTCATATAGCTTTACAATTACGTCTATCTCAGTCTTTGAATTGGCAAGATCCTATTTTATACGCTTTAGTTGGAATGTATCTTTTTGGACTTTACCTGACTGATACTTACAAATTAAATAGGCAAGTTTCTGGGGTTAGACTGTCAGAACGGGCTATTCTAGGAACTTTATTAGCGATCGTTGTGGTTACTTGTTTAATCTATCTCACTGGATTGTGGGGTAACGATTCTCTGGTTGGTAGGGGAGTTCTAATTATTACCAATGTTGTTTTTGTCGTTTGGGCGGTAGGTAGCAGAACTATAGTCGATTCATGGCTCAAAGCTAACCAGCAAACTAGCCGATTTTTGGTTATGGGAGACTACAACAAAGTTTTGGCTTTTAGTAAAAAACACCCTCGGTTTCATGAGGCTAGCGAATTCGTTTCTTTTGAAGAACGTTATGGCAACAGTTATCGATCTTCTCAGGTAGTACCCAACGCTAGTGGTAATTCTTTACTTCTAGATGAAGTGACTAATTATAACCCTGCTTGGAAAAAACAATATTGGTCGGGAATTTTAATTGATGGTACGGAAGCTAGTCTTTCCAAAGAAATGATTCGAGAGTTGATGGATATGAGACTCAAAGGAGTTTATGTTTATAGCATGGCTAATTTTTGCGAGCAATTTTGGCAAAAAATTCCTCCTGCTTATATTCAAGATGGTTGGTTTGCTTTTACTTCAGGGTTCAATATTTTACATCATCGAATTAAAGCTAAATTAAAGCAAGTTTTCGATGTTTTGGCAGCAGGTATACTGCTAATTGTTACCTTACCAATAACTCTGCCCACGGCGATCGCAATCAAACTAACTAGCGAAGGTTCAATTTTTTACTCTCAAGTGAGAACGGGACTCAATGGCAAAAAGTTTCGCGTTCATAAATTCCGTTCCATGTACCAAAATGCCGAAGCAAAAGGAATTCAGTGGGCGAAAAAGAAAGACCCCCGCATTACTACGGTGGGATCTTTCATTCGTTTGACTAGAATTGACGAACTACCTCAACTTTGGAATGTGTTCAAAGGGGAAATGAGTATGGTAGGACCTCGTCCCGAACGTCCTGAATTTGACGCTAAATTAAGAGAAGAAATTCCTTATTACGATTTTCGCTATTTAGTAAAACCTGGAATTACTGGTTGGGCTCAGGTATCCTATCCCTATGGTGCTTCTGTAGAAGATGCTTACCAGAAAGTTTCTTACGATCTGTTTTACATCAAAAATTATTCTTTATGGTTAGATTTGGCGATCGCTTTTAAAACTTTGAGAGTAGTATTTTTAGGTAAGGGAAGATAATACTACAAACAATTAGACTTATTTCCCAATGCAAAAACGACTAAAAATACGCTCTAGGACAGATTCGGTAACTTCTTCTCCTGTAATTTCTCCTAGGGCTTGAATTGCCCCTCGAAGGTCGATCGTCCAAAAATCTAAGGGTAGTTCGTTAATGACAGTTTTGCAGACTTGTGACAAAGCAACCTTGGCTCTAGTTAAAGCAGCAGCTTGTCGTTGATTGACTGTTACTTCCGAATTAGCAGCAGTGATTTTACCTTGAGATGCCAAATCTAAAATTGCGGTTTCTAGGGAATCAATACCTTCTCCTTGGGCAGCACTGGTGTAAACTACAGTACTAATATTGGCAGGATAATTTATCTCTTGAGGAGGAGCTAGATCTGTTTTATTGATCGCCAAAATTAAAGGTCGATGCCGTACTTTTTGATATATTTCTGTGTCTTCTACCGTCCATCCTTTCACAGCGTCAATAGTTAGCAACACGAGATCTGCTCCTACAGCGGCTTGACGAGACCTCTCTACACCAATTTGCTCTACCGTATCCAAGGTTTCTCTAATTCCTGCGGTGTCTAAAACTTTAACGGGAATCCCCCCTACTACTAAAGTCGATTCAATCGTATCCCGAGTAGTGCCAGGAAGATCGGTAACAATAGCGCGATCGCTTTTACTCCAAGCATTAAGCAAGCTAGATTTTCCCACGTTAGGACGACCGACAATAGCAACTTTTAAACCACTGCGCAATAGTTCTCCTTGTTCGGCGGTGGCTAATATCTTAGTTACTCGTTCTAAAACTTCATTTAATTGCTGTTTTATTTTAGTTTCATCGAGAGGGGGTAAGTCATCTTCAAAATCAATTCTAGCCTCGACTTCTGCTAAGATATCCAAACATATTTGACGTAAATCTCTAATCGGACTACCTAATTTTCCTTGCAATCCTGCCAAAGCCATTTCAGAGGCAGCTTTAGATTGAGAATTGACTAAATCCGCTACACTTTCGGCTTGAGTTAAATCGATTCTGCCATTTAAAAAAGCTCGAAGAGTAAATTCTCCCGATTGAGCTAATCTCGCCCCAGAAGCAACACACAATTGCAAAACTTCCTGAACTGCAATAATACCCCCATGACAGTGAAACTCCACTACATCTTCGCGAGTGTAAGAACGAGGCTGTAACATTAAGAGCAATAAAGCTTCATCTACAATTCGTTTAGTTTCTGGATCGCGAATATAACCATAGAGAATGCGGTGAGACGACCAATCTTGTTTTCCAGGAGCATCAAACAAATTTTTGGCAATGCTGACGGCGTTGGCTCCTGATAAACGGACAATTCCCACGCTACCTTGGCTGGGGGCTATGGCAGTGGCGATCGCAACAATAGTTTCTCCCTGAATTATGGACATGAAATTTTGGCTACAAATGGTTACTCTAATTAAGAGGGTAATCGGAAAAGGGGCAAGGGGAAAGAGAAAAAGCAGTTTGAAAAAAAGTCGTAGATTCTATTAGTATGAAGATTTTATTGAGTTCTAGTTAGATCGTGGATAAAGCCATAGTTTTACTTTCTGGTGGGTTGGATTCCGCAACTACCGCCGCCATTGCTATCGCCGCAGGCTACCAAGCAATTGCCCTTTCTTTTCGCTACGGTCAACGCCATCATAAAGAGTTAGAAGCTGCCAAAAAAGTGGCTACAGCTTTAGGAATTGAAGAACATTTTATTATTGATGTTAATTTATCTCAGTGGGGGGGGTCATCTCTGACCGATCGGTCTTTAGATATTCCTCAAGCTGGCTTAGAACCAGATACTATCCCTTCAACTTATGTTCCTGGACGCAATACAGTATTTATCGCGATCGCTTTATCTCTAGCTGAAGCAAAAGATGCTCAAGCCATATTCCTGGGAATTAATGCCGTAGATTATTCTGGTTATCCTGATTGTCGTCCAGAATATTTAGCAGCGTACCAAAAATTAGCCAATCTTTCCTCTAAAGCGGGAATTGAAGGGCGATCGCCACAACTAATCGCTCCTTTGGTTCGAGATTCCAAAGTTGATATTGTCCGTCGTGCTTTAGCCCTCAACGTACCGATTGCCGATACTTGGTCTTGCTATAAGGGAGGAGATATTCCTTGCGGTTTATGCGATTCTTGTCGCATTCGCGATCAAGCTATGTTAGAACTGGGACGTAACGATCTAGTTAGTCCATTATCTGACTTGAAACAAGAATCATAAGCTATTTATAAATTAACTTTAATACAAAAATATTATAATTAATCTCAAATTGTATTAATTTTGTATTATATTTTTCGATCGCATTTACTTAAGATTCTTCTAAACCGATAGTATTTATACTTAATCAGTAATTAGATTGATAAAATACAACCGTACCCACGATCGACTTAAAACCAAGATAAATAAGATAATAGATAATGTTCGATTTCAAAAAAATTAATCAAAAGTTATTTGGTTTAGGTTTACTGACGACTGTCAGTTTTTGCAATACAAATGAAGTATTGGCTAAACTCATTAAAAACAAAAATTTGAAAAACCTCAACCAGCATAGCAAAACAATTCAAACCTTTGAAGTCGATCGAGCATCAACAAGTTGGCAACAAGAAAATACCTTATCTCAAAATTCTCTGTCCGAACCAGAATCGTGGTTGATCGCTCAATATTCTGAAGGAGATTCTTTCTTAGATTTCAATCTAACTAGTTTTGGAACTTCAAACAATGAATTAGATAGTCCTCAAACAAGATTTATCAGGACGATTTCTCTTGCTTTTTTTGTATTATTATTTGTACCTTTTGGAATTTTTTATCCTTTTTTCTTATTCTATAAAAAACTTTTAAATCTCGATGTTAATGAAGATTTAGGAGATAGAGTTTTAATTAAATCGCCAACTTATAAACCAGAATCAGCAATTCCTTACCCTTCCTTTAATTTAGAATACGAAGAAACCACGCCGATTAAATCTAAGTCTCAAGTTACAGTTTCCAAGCTGCAAATTGCTTGTTCGGTAAACAATAAAGATAGAGATGTCAGGAAAGAATTAATCGAACTTTGTTCTAGTGTAGACTCTAGAACTGATGAAGGTATTAGAGAATTGATGCAAAAAACTATCTCTCTTTTAGTAGAAAGAGATGAAGTGACTCATGTTAATTGTAGTTCTAAGTTGTTGGAATTGGAAAAAGCCCAAGAGAACTTTGAGATTATCTCTAGGAGCGAAAATAGCAAAATTGCTAGCCAAGATCGAGAATCTCAAAAAAGTAATCATACCAACAAAGATAGTAGTTTTTATGCAATCTTAACCTTAATTTTCTGTACTTCTAAAGATATATTTTTGCCTGAAGAAATAACTACTAAAAAACAATTAGCTGACATCCTATCTGAATTCAGTGAAATAAATCAAGACGAACTAATGAAATTCGATTTACTTTGGAATCCTCAACCAGAAAATACATATTTGAGTAACAGAGAACTATTACTTGAATACCCTGAGATGATGAGATTATTCTAAAATAGTTTCCTAAAGCTCAATATTAGTCAACATAGAAATGTATACAGTTAGTCTGATTCGTGCTGATTCTTACAAACTCAAACAATTAAAATCTAGTATTGAGTATCTGCTAGAACCTTTGGGCGGTATAGAAAAAATTGTCAAACAAGGCGATCGCGTTTTATTAAAACCAAATTTACTAACAGGCAGTCGTCCAACAAAAGAATGTATTACTCGTCCAGAACTAGTTTATTGTGTGGCTCAACTAGTTAAAGAAGCAGGAGGCAAACCATTTTTGGGCGATAGTCCTGCTTTTGGCAGTGCTAGGGGTGTCGCTAAAGCTAATGGCTACCTACCTCTCTGCAACAAATTAGATTTACCGATAATTGAGTTTAAAGGGCAACGTTATTCTACAGAAAACCCTAACTTTCAACATTTGCGTCTTTCCAAAGAAGCAATGAATGCAGATGTAGTTATCAATTTACCCAAAGTTAAATCTCATATGCAATTGACTCTGACAATGGGCGTGAAAAATCTTTTTGGTTGCGTACCAGGAAAAATGAAAGCTTGGTGGCATATGGAAGCGGGTAAAAATGCCGATCGCTTTGGAGAAATGATCGTCGAAACTGCTAAAACGATCTCGCCAGATTTAACGATTATTGATGGAATTATCGGACATGAAGGAAATGGTCCTAGTGGTGGCGAACCGAGACAACTAGGCATTTTAGGTGCGTCTGCGGACGTATTTGCCCTTGATAGAGCTATTGTCGAAATTCTTAATGTCGATCCTCTTACCGTTCCTACCCTTGCGGCTCAATTCCAACAGGGTTGTTGTCGGGAACTAGCTGAAATCAACTTTCCCCATTGTCAGCCCGCAGATTTAATAGTATCGGATTGGAAATTGCCAGATGCTTTGATGCCCATCGACTTTGGACTACCACGGGTTTTGCGCTCGACTTTCAAGAATTTTTATATTCGCTTGATTAAAGAGCCGAGATTCTTAAAAAGATGAGGAAACCACCTTTTTATCTTTTTGTATGTGACAAGAAGTTATAGGAGTAATATTCACCGTAACTTCTTCGTATCCCAAATTAGTTAATAGTTGAAAGATACTTTCTTGCGCTCGGATGTTGGCACTGTTGATAATGCCTTCTTGACAAGCAGTAGTAGCGATCTCAGTCAGGGTATTTCTTTGGGCTAAAGTTTGTAATTGAGGGGCGACATCGGGACCTAAATTGAGAAAACCGCGATTGTAATCATAGACGCGGGAATTTTCCACATCAATTTTGCTATCTAATATTTTAGCTGCGGGTAAATCTATTTCAATAGAATGGCGATCGAGCGCAATATCTCGCTCGCTCAATTCCCCTAAATCTATTCCCGCCCTAATTTCTCCGCGAGCAATATACAATAGTCGAGTTGTTGCTATAGGCAAGTCACCAATTTTTCTTTCGGCAGAAGTCGGGACTATTTTTTCTATCGTCTGTACTGTAGTAGTTAGTTCTTGAATATTTTGCAAACGTTCGACAATGGCAGTCGAGTCATCTAATTTAAGTTCGACTGGCTGAGGTTTAAATAAACTACCGACAAAACTTACAGCGCGATCGCTTGCCTGCCAAATACTAAAAATAATTAAAAAAATAATTAGATTAATACTACCAATACTTAAAAAAATTAATTGTTGCCAAAAAGGTGTTGAGGGGGGAGAAGTTTTCACTCTAAAAATGAATTAAAAAAACAAGATTTAATAATTCCATTTTAATTCCTAATTCATCCGACACCCCAAACTTTTCATAGACATCATAATCATAGAAGAATCGTTAATTACGGGTAAAGATTGGCGATAAGTGTCGCAAGCTTCATTATAGCGAGCATTTTTAGTATAAATTTGACCTTTCTGACTCCAAATATTAGGGTCTTGAGGTTTTAATTCAATCGCCCTGTCTACTGCGAATAAGGCTTTGCGATCCTCTCCCGTCAAATCCCAAGCTGTTGCTAAACCCGCCCAAGTTTCAGGATCTTGCTCGGACAGTTCGCTGGCTTTAGATAAAGATTCGATCGCTTGTGAGTATCTTCCTTGTTGATTAAGAGCCAAACCGCGATCGCGCCATAAAGGAGCGTAATCGACATTAATTGCTAACCCGCGATTATAACTGTCAATAGCTCTTTCTAGATCGTTTTGATTGTTGTGATAAATTAACCCCTTGGCTTGCCAAACTAAATAGGACTGACCTCGAATTTCTAAGGCTCGATCTAGAGCAGACAATGCGGATTGAGTTCGACCCATTTTTCCTAGAGTTTTTCCTAACTCCAACCAGCCTCGATATAAATTAGGTTTGAGTTCGGTTGCTCGCTCGTAAGACTCGAGAGCTTTAGCATACATTTGGCGACTCACCCAAAAATCTCCTTGTGCCATCCAAATCTTTTCATTTTGAGGTTGTTGTTCTAAAACCTCTTGATAATTGCTTTCTATTTCTCGTTCTACTCTTGCTACTTCTTGAGGGCGGTTTAAATAATCTAAGACTAAAGCTTTATTTTGCCAAAGTTGCATTTTATCGGGTTCGCTGACTTGGACTCGATTGAGGGAAGTCAAAGCATCATAATATCTACCTAATTTGATTAAATTGTTAGCGCGATCGCTTAAAAAAATCGGATTGAGACGGTCTAATTCTAACGCTCGTTCCTGCATTGCCAAAGCAGATTCGTAGTCTTGTAATTTGTATAAAGCCTTACCGCGTCGATTATATAATTGACCATCGTTTTTTTCTAAGGTTAATGCTCGATCGTATAGAGCGATCGCATCTTTAAATCGGTCTAATTTATATAAAATATCCCCTTGTTTTTGCCAATTCTGCCAGTTGCTAGTATCCAATTTGGCCGATTCAGCATAAGCTTCTAAAGCTTCAGGATAGCGTCTCAACTTTGATAAAGCATCGCCTCTTCCCGACCAGGCTATAGCACTTTGGGGCTTAAGATCGATCCCTTTGGTAAAAGCATCCAAAGCAACTTGCGGTTCATCTGACAATAATTTTTTACCTCGATACCAATAATATGTCGGTCTTAGAGTCGGAAAAGCAAATTCTAGACTGCCAAGCAAACAAATAATTCCCAATAATCCCACGAGGGCAAATATTTTGATTTTTGGTCTGGGCGTTGGATTAAGATCGGCAATGGTGTCCCAAGATTTTCTAGCTTGTCTGTTTCCCCGCTCCCATAAATTAATCCTTTGTAGATCTCGAAGCACCTTATCTGCGGACTGATAGCGTTTTCCCAAATCTAAATCCACCATGCGATCGATTATTTTGACCAAACGGCGATCGATGTTTAAATTTTGATTCCACAGTAGTTTGCCTGTTTTTTTATCCCTGGGAATTTGGCTGGGTTTGGTATGAGTCAAAACTTCGATCGCGCTCATTCCCAAGGCATAGAGATCGCTACCAATAGTTGGTCTGCCTGCAATTTGTTCTGGAGACCAATAGTTGTCCTTATCATCTTGTTGGCTGGCATCCCCAGAAGAATTAGCCAGATTTTTAATATCCATCAAGATGCCAAAGTCACTCATTGCCACTGTTCCATCTTCGTCGGTAACGATCAGGTTAGCGGGTTTAATATTGCGATGGATAATGCGATTTTGATGAATAAAACTTAGTACTGATAAGCTACTAGCTAAAATTTTGACGACTTCTTTAACCGATAGTTCTTGCTGTTGTATTTTTTGAGCTAAATTTTCCCCTGGAATATATCTTTGAACTAAATAGAACTCATCATTCTCTTCAAAATGATCCCATAGTTCGGGAACTTGTTCGTGATATCCCAACCTTTCCAACATCGTAATTTCTTCAGAAAATCTGCGTTCTATGTTGACTTTTCCTCCACCATTAATCTGAGGTAATTGGATCTGCGAAATGGTACAGGGAGATTGATACTGACGATGGAGATTATCTACTAAATACTTTTCTACTCCCCCTTGATTTCCTAAATAGCGAGTAATAAAGTAGCGTCCTCCTACAGTCTGCTCAATTCTCAATAATGGCTTAAGATCCTGCAAAACATCTAAAGCACAACTGTAACGATCCTCCAAATTAGGGGAGATCATGATATTTAAAATGTCTTGCAGTTTTGAGCTTACTTGACACTGAGTTTCCCAATTAAGACTTGCCTCTTCTAATTCTTGGGGAGATTTACCCGTTAAAGCATAGATAGCAGATTTTCCCAAAGCATATAGATCGCTTTGGAAATGAGATTGCCCTGCTTTTTGTTCTGGAGCAATATACCCGCAATGTCCTAAAGAAATATTCTTAACTATTTCTCCTTTAAGATTGATTTCTGTTGCTTCAAGCTCGCGGATAGCACCAAAGTCAATTAAAACAAAGCTATTATCTTGCTTGCGTTTGATTAAATGAACTGGTCGTACATCTCGGTGAATAACGTTGGTTTTATGAATAAAATCCAAAATTCGCAGAACATCTTGAATTAAATCGATCGCATCAACTTCGTTAAATAGTTTTCGTTCGACTATTTGTTCTAAATTATCTCCATTGATATATTCTCGAACTATATAAAAACATTGCTGTTCGACAAAATAATTGTAAAACTGTGGAATTTGTGGGTGATCTCCCAGTCTTTCGAGTATCCCTACTTCACCAATCAGATGCTGCTCGATTGCCGACCTGTTTACTCGATCGCAATCGAGATTTAACCCTTCTACTATACATCTAGCATCACCTGTTGCTTGTAAATCCTTGGCTAGGTAGGTGTTGCCTATATCTTTTCTACCTAATTTTTGAATAATCTGATATCGATTACCAACAATTGAGCCAGGAACGTGCATTATTTGTTTGGTTTGTTTGGGTTGATTAATTTTACGAGTAGAATTTGAGATGTCCCAATGGGGGATAGGCATAATGAATTTTCGGCAAAATATAAAGCTCTCATTTAGATTGAGATTAATAATTTATCTATAGTTTAATTGGTTACCTTAAAAACCTTCATATTATACAAAAACTATCTCGTACCAAATGAAATCGATATATCCTAGAATTTTATTCGATGGTTGTCGAGTCAAAAACCTAATCTTTTGACATAACTATAGATGCCACATTGTACAATGGTTTTTCAATTCTGGGGTGAAAATTGTTGCTTAACGAAAATCACCTTGAATTATTTCCGAAGTATTGCTTTCTCTAGCGACTCTAATTAATAAACCTGCTAGCAATAAAGAAGCAATTATCGAGTTAATTCCGTAACTGAAAAAAGGCAATGGTAAACCAGTCGTCGGCAAAGAACCAGTGGCTACGCCAATATTAATTAAAGACTGTCCTACCAAGAAAACCATCGCTCCAATCGCCACTAATCTGGAAATAGGGCGATCGCATTTAATCGCTACTCTTAGAGCTAGAGTCCCATAACCGATGATTAGAGCCAACAACAAGATAGAACCAATAAAGCCAAATTCCTCAGCGTAAACGGCAAAAATAAAATCCGTCGAACGAATTGGTAAATATGATAATTTTTGTTGAGACAAACCAAATCCAGTACCATTCAATCCCCCAGATGCGATCGCCAGTAGACTTTGAATTAATTGATATCCTTTATCATGATAATCTTTCCAAGGATTGATAAATGAAGTAATTCGATCCAGTTGATAGGGATTTAAAGCTACACTCAAAGCTGCCACGCTCGTTCCTCCCAGAGAAACTGCAACTAATTGCGACCAGGGTAACTCAGCTACTAAAGCAACCAACCAAAGACTCATGCCACACAATCCAGTCGTACTCAAATTTGGTTGCTTGAGAATTCCTGCCAATACCAGAGCAAAAATACCAATCCAAACTAAACGTATTTTGTTTGGTAATTCATGCCAACGAGAAAAAATATAAGCAGCCTGTAAAACTAAAAAAGGTTTAATCAATTCTGAAGGTTGAATCGAAAATGGTCCAATAGCAATCCAACGGCTTGCGCCCATCGTCGTTTTACCCAAACCTGGAATCAAAGTAGCAAAAATTAAGAGTAATAGAATCACAACCATCAAAGGTGAATACTTG
>NZ_JBZNBU010000102.1:0-18326 GCF_058530065.1 Waterburya sp.
ATTATGATTTGGAATGACTACAATGTCGAATTTATATTTCAGAATAATTATGCTCAAAGCTTTCACTATCGCGACTATTTCTTCGATCGCTTTAGGATCGATCTCGATCGCTCCTGTTTTTGCTGAAACCAACCCCAGACCAGATACAAGCCCAAGCACTCGCAACAACTCTAACTCTCTTGCTCCACAACAGCTACTAAAATTAGCCAGACAAGGAAGATTCCAAGCTAAAGGTATTCCCAGTTATAGCAGTTTAAATAGTGCCATTAAATCTGGAAGAGTTACAGCCCAAAGTTTGGTTTCGGCAGCCATAGCAGAAAAACGTTTACCCGAAACTGCTTTAGAAGATATTGATTATCTTAGTGCGATCGACAAACATCTTAAGTCTGGAGGATGTGGTTCTTTATAAACTAATTTAGAGAATCGATCGATTAATCTGCGATCGACTCAATTTTTAACCAACGCGCCCAAGCGTTAGCTTGACTGCTAGTAGCTGGCAAACGAGTTGCTAAGACTAGATGATAGGTATCCACTGTGGGAACGACTAAATCTAGTTTTAGTTGGGAAGGAGTATTAGCTGGTATTTGATGCCAACCTGAGAAGGCTAAAGCAGTACTGGGAGAAACGACGGCTAATCGGGCTGCGCGATCGTTATCGTTGGCAATTATAGCGATCGCATATGCGATCGCGTCAGCGGTATCATTTTCGGTACAAACTGTAGTTTCGACTCTCACTGTACCCGAAGTCACGGCATTGCTGACAATTGCTACCGTATCTCCTTCAACACTGGGATGAACTTGAATTTTACTGTTGTTTTCAACTAGTTGAACTTTGACAAAGTTCAATTGGGAAGGAGTAACCGAAGCATCTCTTAGAGGGGTGAGTTGAGGATCGATAATACCAGAACTAACTTGAGATGATTTAATTTTGGCTATTTCTGTCTGGAAATTTAACCAATTTGCCCAAGCGAAATCTATCGGACAATTTGTTCCTAGTTTGGCAGCAATGATTATATGACAATGTTCTGTTACGGAAGAATCTAAATTTAAGGCAATCTGTCTGGGGGTATTGGGTTCGATGGCAATCCAATCGGAAAACTTTAAAGGGATAGCTGAGTTTAAGGCAGTTTTGGGATCGATTTCTGGGGTAATAATTGCCACTGCATATTCCACTGTTCCCGCCTTGGGGTGTTCCGTAGCGATGGTGGCGGTTAATCGATTGGCTGTGGGAGGAAAGCAGTAGGGTAGCATGGCGATAGTTGGGCTGCCGTCAGCGCGGGGGTGAGTCATGATTTTTGTTCCCTCTGCAACTAGCTGAATATGCTCGAAGTCGTCTGTAGGTAGGTTGGGAGTTACTTCTCTAACTAATGCGATCGCACCTTCCCCTAGATACCCCAACTGAGGTAGAGGCTGTGACTGGTTTTTATTAAGTAGTAAATAAGGGCTGGTGACATTTCTCGTTCCTGGCAAACCTCGGTAGATTTGCATTGCCAAACTGCGCTCTAAGATAATATTTTCGTTGTAAGCTCTGGCTTCGGGAATTGTCTGTAATTTGGTTAAAGATAAGCTGGGAGGAAAACCTAGCTGGGTTGCCCACTCGATAGTTAGTTCTACATCCCTTTGGCGATTTATATCAATGCTGGGCAAATCTAAACTCAGCCAACCTGGAGATAAATGGGCATAGGGTATTTGCCATAGGGCAATTTCGCTGATGTCTTCGCTAGCTTTGATGGTTACAGTTAAGTTTCCCACTGCTTGGGGAGAAGTTTTAGCTAGGTGTAATTTAATTACGGCTAACCCTTTGGAACTAACGGGTAAAAGCTGTTGGAGAATTGCCGAATTAGAGTTGTTTATTTTATTTGGTTCGATAGATTCTTCACTTATTTGAGCTTCAAACGCCAATTGTATGGGAGGAAGCTTTGCTTGGCTTAAATAGTCTTCCAATATGGCAAAAGCATTTTGCATATTTTCGTGTAGGGTTCTTAATGCTAAATACTGTCTTTGTAGGGTAGCCATACGTCGAGCCAGAGAATGATTTTCTCGCTTTATAGCTCGATAAATTTGTTGCCAAAATTCACTCGATATTTCTGTCGTGGCATCTGGATAGAGTTCGATTAGTTGGGGAATGGAAGATTGATTACTGTTTACACTCCACCAAGTTTGTAATTTTATTAATTCGGTTTTTCCTGTGGCAGAAAAAGCTAACAAACCCAGACAGAAGTTGGGTGTTAAAGTTATTTCTGTTAGTTTTTGACCGTCTAAATTAATTTCTTTACTTAAAGGAGCGACAATTCCGATCGCGCGATCGCGATCTATTTTGAATTGATAAATTTCCAGATCTACTTCTAGTTTGATATATTTTTCAAAATTTTCTTGATCCTCACTTGAAACAATTATTTTATCGCCAGCAGAATATAAATCTTCCAGAATAACCTTATAACTATAGATTTTTAAAAATTTCAATTCATTATTCATTATTAATTATTAATTACCCTCAATCGAGCATTGAATAAAATCGACTATTAATCAATTTAGTCTCTAATTCATCGTAATTTTTGACTGCTTGTCTGAGATCGAAACTAGTATTTTTATAAGTAACTTGATAATTTGTAATTTTTAGATTTATGCCTAAAATCGAAGATAGCTTATCAATTGCTAATTGAGGATTGTTAGCAAAATCTTCATAATAAATTGTGGTATTTTGAGATTTTATAGCATCTGCAAAAGCTACTAATTCTCGATCTCTTAGCTCAAAATCTCTAGCAGATTTATAAATTGAGTCAATATCAATATTTATCGGAGGAACGATATCGCTAATATCTTTAGGACTATGATGGGGTATGCCATATTTCTCGATCGTATTTTCTACTAGCACCAACATTCTGGCTCTAGAAATTGCTTGTCTTAAATAATTTTGGCGACGATTGATAATTATGATTGGTTGATGTAGATTAATTTGTTGGAGAAAAAAAGAGCGATCAATAATGTCGGTTAATTTAGTTTTAAAACCTAAAATTAATTCTTGCCCATAAGTTTTACCGTGAATTGTGCGCTTAAAAAAATCACTAATAATTTGTTTTTGTTTACTCTTACTTTTCCCCACCAGCATCTCTCCTACCATTACCACGCGCTCGTCTTGGGAAATTAGTTCTCTCAAGTAACTACTACCCGATCTACCGCTAATTACGATAATAAATAATTTAGATTTCATGGTTAAATTTAATTTCTAATCAACTGCATATTAATTAAGTCTTGAAGTTCGCGATCGCAACTGGCAAAATAGCGATCGAGTCTAGCTATTATCGATGAAGAAACAGTAGGATATTGATTGCCATAAATCTTTTGTTTATTATTAATTGGGTAATTTTCTAAGTCTAAGAAATTAAATATTTTCTCGATAAAGCGATCGGGGTTTAATTCCAATTGATGATAATTGAGAATTAACAATTGTTCTGGAGGAAAAAGAGCCAAACAGGGTTTGATTTGTGGAACATATCTACCTAGCTGCAAATAACTATTAGTTTGAGAACCAGGAATCTGAGTTGAATTTTCAATTTCACTGCTACTAAATGCTACTTCAATCGGTCTTACTTCATCTTTAACCCGATTCAACTGATGGTAATAATGAGAAATAGCGCGATCGGTAGGATTGCGTAAAGAAGCAATTATCTTAACATCGGGAAATAACTGATAAATTAATTTTGCTGCTTTGTTAGAAGTCAAATAACTAGGACTAGCTTCACCAATTAATAAACTGCGATCGCTTTTTTTTTCTAGAACATCAAATTGAGATAAATACCAATCCAAACCGCGATCGTAATTAAGCGTAAAAAAATGCAATTCCTTGGGCATACGACGAATTACTCTAGGGTGCTGCATCAAATATTCATAAATAGCTGAAGTAGCTGCTTTCATCGCACCAATAATAATAAAATCTGGTTGACATTTTTCGTCTCTACTCATTGATTAGTTGTTAGTTATTAAATGCTCACTGATAAATATTAACGTGTTGTTTTGCTGATTCTTCAATAGACAAACGAGGTTTAATATTTTTGACTAAACTCGACCAAAGCACGGGATCGGCGATCGCTTGTTTCATAGTTTCCGCCAGACTAATAGAATTTCTCACTTTAAAATGCAAACCTGTTATCTTGTCGTCTACTTTTTCTGCCATTCCCCCAATATTGCTACAAATAATCGGGCGTTGGTGCATAAATACTTCCTGAATTACTAAAGGTGAATTTTCCCACCAGATTGAAGGAACTATAACCCAATCTACTAATTGAATTAAATCGGGAATTTCTGATTGTTTGTATCTACCATGATGGGTAACTAAATCCTGATGTTTGGCTAAAAATTTGATAAATTCTAGTTTAAATTCGGGAAAACCATGGGCGATATTACCAAATAGATGAATGCGAAAATCCTTAATATTATTTTCAGCTAAATATTCCACTGCTGCCAAAATAAGTAACACTCCCTTGTAGGGATTAATCTGCCCGAAAAAACCAAAACTATTACGTTTTCCTCTAGGTTCTAGTTGCCTTTGGGGGGCTGGATCGTATATCCGACGACCATTTTCTAAAACGGTTATTTTATTGTCGGGCAAACCCCATTCCCGAAAACGTTGGGCTAAAAAATAACTCGGAGAAATAAATCGATCCACCAATTCTAAATGGGCTTTAATAAATTCTTCTCGCATTTTAAATTGCTGGGGAGAATACTCAGGAAAACAACGATAGCAACGATTTGGAGCAGCAAATTCGCAGAGTTCGTGATTATCTTTGCGCACCATTTGTCCGTCGCGATTGCAGATCAAAATAAACTCGTGCAGAGTAAACACAATTTTACTATTAGGTAAGGTTTGTCGCGCCACTTGAATTGCTTCGACTCCAAAACGAATTGTATGGTGAAAGTGAATTACATCGGGCTTTAGCTGTAAGAGAAAGTTTTTAAAATCTATATAGAGAAAATTCAGTATTTGTTGGGATTGATAAAAATAATCAAAAGATCCTCCCCAAAACAAAGCTTCATCCTCTGCATCTACCAACATTTGAAACGGAGTACCCGTATGAACTTCTCGGTTACTCGGATCGGCAGCAGCTAAGAAAAAAGGTTGATATTCAGTACTATCGCGAATTGCCTGGAACAAATCGTAAGCAAATATTTCCGCCCCTCCAGGAAAAAAAATCGGATGGTTGTGGGCAATAATCAAAATTCTTTTAGTTTTGACCAACATATTAAATAAAAAGTCAGAAGTAGGGGCTGTTCGCGCGATGCGAAGCGAGTCCTTTAGGGAACAGCCCCGTCAAGCGGGATAATATCACCCCATCGCGTAAGCCGTTATAAGTTATAGGTTAAACAAGGTTAACTTTTAGGATCAAAAGCATCTCGCAAGCCATCGCCGATGTAGTTAATACTCAAAACAGTTAGAAAGATTGCCAACCCTGGGAAAATAGCCATATGGGGGGCAGAGGTTAAAAAGTCCTTAGCTTCAAACAACATTCTTCCCCAAGTAGGTACGTCAGGAGGAAATCCCAAACCCAAAAAACTCAGGGTAGATTCCGTAATGATAGCGTTACCCACTGCTAAGGTTGCAGCTACGATTACAACGCTGAAAACATTGGGAAATAGATGTATCCAGATGATTCTCTTGGGTTTACCACCGATCGCTTTGGCTGCGCTGATGAATTCCATTTCTCTGAGTTTGAGAAAATTAGACCTAACTAACCGCGCTACAGACATCCAATTTAAACCGCCAATCAAACAGACAATCAAAATAAAGACTCCTAATTCTGCCCCTGCAATTTTCTTCATCGCATCGCGAAACAAGTAGACAACTAGCAGTAATAGAGGTAACTGAGGCAAAGCCAAAAATAAATCGGTAATTCTCATCAACAGATTATCAATAATTCCCCCATAAAAACCCGCGATCGCACCCACCATAGTTCCCAAAAATATAGCTACCACCATTGAGGCTAACCCAACGGCAAGGGATACCCTACCGCCCTGTAAAATTCTTGCTAGTTGGTCTTGACCTAGATCGTTTGTACCAAAAAGATGTTGCGGACTGGGGGGTTGAGAAGCAGCTAAAAAATCAATCTTGTCGATTGGAGTCGTGTAAACCAAAGGCAAGAAAATAATCGCCCCTGCGATCGCCACAATAAAAATCAAACCAAATACAGCAGCGCGATCGCGTCTGAATTTACGCCAGCTATCTAGCCATAAGTTACTTTCTTTTTGGGTAATCATTTGGTTATTAGTTATTAGTTGATACGATTAGGTCTATACTAAATCCCACAATAATTAATTAATGAAAAGATGGATTGGCAACTGATTGGAATTAGTTTTATTACGGTTTTTTTAGCTGAAATTGGTGACAAAAGTCAATTAGCAGCGATCGCCCTTGGAGGTAGCTCAAATAATCCTCGTGCGGTGTTTATCGGCTCGACAATAGCCCTGATTTTAGCCAGTTTTTTTGGGGGTTTTGGCTGGTGGTGCAGTGGCACAGTTTTTACCAGAAAAATTATTAAAATCTTTAGCAGCGATCGGATTTGCCACTATGGCACTCAGAATACTTTGGGTAGGGGGAGAAAAAGACGAAGAATAGCGATCTTTAGATCGTTACTGCCTACCCACTATCTTAAAATAAGATTATCAGATTGTTCATTGATTGGAATGCAACCGTGGCTAACTGGGAATTGGGCAGACTTTGGCAAACTTTAACCTATTTTGAGATAATTCCTTTGATTAATTGTTGGCAAAAAATATTCCCACGAGAACCCTCGAAAGAGAATCGACAAAGTATAACTATGATAATTTTAGTAGTTGGTGCTACGAGTTCGACAGGTAAACAAGTAGTTGAGAAATTATTAGCACAAAACTATCGAGTAAGAGCTTTAGTTAAAGATCGCGATCGAGCCAAAAGTATTTTAGGCGATCGCGTTGAGCTTTGGCAGGCAGATTTTACTATTCCCGAAACTATCGAACCTGAAATGCTCAAAGAGGTTAGCAAGATAGTTTATTGTGGAGAGAGAGAACCAAACGATCGCCAGGGAATAGAAAAGCTCATCAAAATCGCCACTCAATCTTTACCTGCTGGGAATAGTCGGCTAATTTTTGACTTTACTAACTCCAACGATCTGCTTAAAGAAACTTGGGGAGCGGTAGATGATGTGGTTATGGGTGGTGTAAGTCAAAGCAATATCCGTTTGGCAGATAATAAAGCAATTTTTGCAGGTATTGTTTCTACTGATAATAATGGAGGGTTTGCTTCCGTACGCACTCGCAATTTTGCTACTCCCTTAGATCTATCTAGCTACACAGGAATTGAATTAAGAGTTATTGGGGATGGCAAACGCTACAAGTTTATCAGCCGTTGTGAAGGTAAGTGGGATGGCATTAGTTACTGCTATTCTTTTGATACGGTTTATGATTTCCCCACGGTAATTCGCATTCCCTTTTCCGAGTTAATTCCTGTTTTTCGGGCAAAAACAGTTGCTGAAGCCAGTCAAATAGATTCCAGCAATATCTATTCGATGCAGTTAATGTTGAGTAAATTTGAATACGATGGTGAATTAAATCCTAAATTTGAAGCAGGTGCTTTTGCCCTAGAGGTTGAATATATCAAAGCCTATGGAGGTCAATCCAAACCCCAATTTATTCAGATAACTCCCCAAGAAGCAGAACTAGCAGAAGTTAAAAATAGCAGTTTGAATTATACTGTGATTTCTTCGACTGGGGGTGAAGTAGAAAGGGCGGTACAATTGTGTCTTGAAGCCCTAAATTAGTTTGAAAATCGAGCAAAATTTGACTAGATTGCATACCGTTACGCAATAACAAAACTTGAGATTGCTGGCTGTCCTAACTGCTTAAGAATTGGCAAAGTCTTTAACCCATTGCAAATGTTGGGGTAGGAGTTTGGCTAGATCGTATTTTTCCAAGATGGTTTCTCTGGCTTTGGTACGAATAGCTGCCATCTTTTCAGGATTATCTAAAGCTTCGATAACGCGATCGCATACTTGTTGAGGAGAGAAGAAATCGACCAATAATCCATTTACTCCGTCTTCAATGACTTCGGTGACTGGTGCGGTATCGGAAGCAACTATTAAGCAGCCTGTAGATAAGGCTTCGAGCATCGACCAAGAAAGAACAAAGGGACGAGTTAAATAGATATGTGCGTCAGATGCTTGCAATACTTGTAGGTATTCATCATAGGGTAATAATTCAGTAAAGTGTACCCGACTCATATCTAAAGGAAATTTTTCCAGCATTGCTTCTTTGTAGGTTTTGCCATCAGACAAACTTTTACCGTAGGCTACCCGATTTCTACCGACTATAACAAAGTGACATTGGGGGCGTTTTTTCTGCAATAAGCTGATGGCTTCAATTAATTGAGGAAAACCGCGATAGGGTTCCATTCCCCTAGCAACATAGGTCACAATTTCTTCGGCTTCGGTCAGATCGAGATTGATGCGGGGTAAAAATAATTTGGCATTTGGCACTGGTTGAAAATAATTCGTGTCGATACCGTCGTGATGGACTTTAATTTTGTCATGAAATTCTGGGGGGAATTGCGATCGCTGCCAATTAGTAGGAGATAAACCGCGATCGCAAGTTGCTAAATCTAATAAGATAGGAGCATTTTTAATCCGTATTCTCGCCTCATCATCCGCATTAATCGGATCGCTGGGGTCAAAACTAGCATCCGAACCATAAGCCCGATAAAACCACTCAAAATAACAAAGTAAAGTCGCTTTAGGAAAAATATCCTTCATAAACAAAGTAGGTCCCCAACCAGAATGACCGTAGACAACATCGGGATAAAAGCCCCCATCTTTTAATTTCTGGGTCATGCGATAGACAGCTTGAGCCTCTAAAACAGCATTTTCTAAAGGTCTGACATAGTGATGGGTTTCGGGGCGGGCGGTGCGAGATTTTTCATAAATTGCTTTAGCTACCCCCGCAATATTACCTTCTCGACGATTAGTACCAAAAATTACTGTATTTTCTTTATCTTGCCCCAAGATTGAGGCTAAATGACGAAACTGGGCGGGAAAATTAGGATGTAAAAATAGAATTTTCATACTGGCTTATTTTAGAAGCTAGTTTATTTAGCCCTAATTCTATCTTGCAAATATATAACTGTCTTAGTTGATGATAAATTTATAGATAGATTCATCCTCTATCCTTGGTGTTTTATGGCTTCTTGGCGCGATCGCATTTCTAAATTTAGTGGCAAAACTCGCTTTGTAGTAGCTCGCATTTTTATCCATCTTGCAGGAGATGAAATAGCACCAATGCTAGGAGTTTTAAACCGCGTGGCTAGGGAAGCGATCGATAGCGACGGAGATCTAGAAATCTTGGGTGAAGGTTTAGTATCAGTCTGCCAAAATCTCTTGCAAATGAGTCAATATTGGCAATCGGCGGGCAATGAAGGAGATGTAGTCTGGGATGAAGGAGAAGCAGGAGACTATGTTAATGAATTATTTACCGATTCAGCACAACGGTATTTAAGCGAAATTGAAATCGACCGAGATATAAATAGTGACGAGCCTTTATCTTTGCCCGTAACTCGCAATTTAGTAATTATGCTGACCGTAGCTTTTGAAGGAGAATCAGCAGATTTAGAGAATAATCTAGCAGATATAGAAGCATTGGAATATGGCTTGAAAGCTTTGATTAATCTACACTATCAAGAAAAATTAAGAGCCATTCAAATTCATTTTTCCCCTGCCAAACTAGGAGATGAATTAAACGGCGAACAATTATTATTAAACTTTCCCGAATTAATTCCTTTGTAAACTTTTCTATTTTAGATGGCGATCGCATCACATATTAGAGGTTATCTGAGAAGTCCCATTTATTAATTTCGATCCCCCTAGCTACCCTTCAAAAGGGTAGCTAGGGGGATCTCGACAGCTTAAAACTACTTTTCAGACATCCTCTTCGAGTTTTTCAATTTGACACGACCGCTTTATTTAATTCTCTGTACTATAGAACCCATTTGGGATCTTTTTCTACGAAAAATCTGTTATTTCAGAGTTCCTTATTTTGATTTCTTGAACGAGAAAACAAGGTTTCAAGCAGCTATTTTGAAATATTTAATGTGACAGTGCTTTCGAGGTGCTTATGGTTACACACAGAGATCTCAAATGGATTCTATAGAGGAAGGGGTTCGACATAAAAAGAAATGCCACTTTCTCCTTCTAAAGCATAATCGGGCAAGTTTTCTAAAATATTATCCCTTTCGGCAGCCGAAGGAGTATAAAAGTGAGCGTCTATGGTTTCATTATAAAAACGATAAACAGCAGTCGTTCCTTCCTGTTGAGATTCATAAGCGTAGTAAGCAATTCCTTCAAAAGTATAGTTGGGCAGATTTTCCTGAATCGAATCTCTTTCTAATTCATTGACAGTATAAAGATGTACTCCCGTATTAGTGTTGAAGAAGCGATATACTGGCACAATCCCTGTTAGCGGATCGTCTGTTTCTGGTGCAGCAATATAAGAACTACCTTCAAATTCATACTGAGGTAAATTGTCTAAAACATTATCTCTTTCTGCTTCTGATGCGGTGTAAAAATGTACCCCAACTTCAGGATTAAAGAAACGATATACAGTAGGACTATCCCCTAACAAATCCTCGTTAGTAATAATTCCCGTTCCTTGGTCGTCGGTAATTACCGTGCCACCATTAGCATTAGTTAAGTTAACAAAAAATCTTTCATCAGTTTCAGCATCAGTATCGCCACTAACGGGTACAGTAATAGTTTGGCTATCTTCTCCTGGGGCAAAGATTAAAGTACCAGAAGTTTCGGTATAGTCACTATCACTCCTAGCAGTACTGTTAGCTGTTGTGTATTGAATTTCTACTTGCTCGGAAGTGGGCTGGTCGTTGGTATCGAGTAAAGTAACCGTAAACTCAGCATTAGTATTTCCTTCATTACCTTCTTCTACTGTTACATCATCAATGGAAGCATAAAGCCCATATTCATATGCCCCAATGTCTACAGTTTCGTTATAAATACGAGGATTATTGGCTACTTCTGTAGATACGCCCAAATTGGCAACCGCTTCATTATTACCCGTATCTATAGCAGGAGAATCTAATTGCAAACGATAGTCATTATTTTCTGGATCTCGAAAAAGAGGATCTTCAGTGACGTTACCTTCACTTCCCACTTCTCCTTGCACAATTGAATTATTGATTGTTAAGCGAGTTGAGAAACTACCAGCAAAGTCAAAGTGATTATCATCTCTTCCCTCGGTATTCCAAAAAATACTGTTGTTTAAAATTGCTGGCTCACTATTACTAAATACTCCAATTGAATCTGCCTCTCCTCCAGAATTATTAACAAAAGTAGTGTTATTAATTTCTAGATCGTCAGAAAATCGAGTAAATATAGCTCCACCAGACTGGCTTTCATTGTCATAAAATAGGCTGTTAGTAATGTTTGGACTAGCATTTCTCCAACCAGCTATACCACCGCCAAATTCTCCTGCAAGATTGTTAACAAATATACTATTGACAACATTTACACTGCTATTATTTCCTGTATAAATTCCTCCACCTTGCTCGCTGGCAAAATTATTTTCAACAACTGAGTTTACAATTGAAGCACTGCCATTTTCTTCAGCATAAAGACCTCCTCCACGAATTCTACGAGGACTGTTTCTTCCATCTGCTTGACCGCCAGTAATCGTAAAACCGTCAATAACAGTACTATTAGTAGAACCCGTTATATCAATGACACTATAACTATTATCAGCCTGACCGCTTTCGCCAATGTTACCGCTCAGTACAGTTTCGTTGGTTTGCCAATCGCGTTGATCTAAAGAAGTTTCACCACCAGCAAAACCACCATAGACATCAACGCCATTATTAATGACAAAGCTGACATCACGGGGATTGTCTACATCTTCAGGAAGATTAGTACCGTCTGTAGGAAAGTATGTCCCTTCGGCAACCCAAATTTGATCGCTAGCACCAGCAACACCTAAAGCAGACTGTAAATCGGTGTAGGCATTTGTCCAGGAAGTACCATTATTTTCTCCCGTTGCATCCCGATCTACATAAATAATGGAAGCTTGTTGTTCCACTTCTATATTCTCTCCATTAACATTTACCGCACCTGTATCATCTATTCCCCGCAAAATTGCCAATTCTTCTGGAGTTAAACGTACTCCTGTCACTTCGGCAGCAAAAATTTCTCCTTCATCTCCTTGACTATCGGTGGAGTTTGCTTCTGAATCTACGTAATGTCCTACGGAGTCTAAAACCACATTGGCGATCGCATCTGGATTATCGGCATTGTCAATTAAAAATTCTTCAGATAGATAAATGGTGTTGTTGCTATCAGCATAAGCACCAGAAGCATTATTAATTTGTTCTGCGGGAAGAACTTCGATTGTGACACCGCTGCTTCCTTCGGTTTCTCCCGATAAATCTGTTACCACAGATTCGAGGACTTCATTACCACGATCTACATCAAAACTGTCGCCAAATACTTCTGTCAAGCTTTCTGAATTATTTTCTTCCTCTGCATAATTTTGTAATAGGTTTGCTGCGTTGCTTAAACTTTCTTGAAGAATATTGCTTACAGATTCTGTCATGTGGTTTTTCAAAAAGAGCTATGTATAATTACTAGGAAATTTTCAATTTAATTATGCTAAATCTGAATTTAGAATTTACCGTATAATCTTATTTTTGTTTAATCTAATGTTGGCGATCCCTAAAAATCAGTTTCAGGTTCGAGTGAGAAAATTTAAAAACTAATAACTAGTAACTAACAACTAATAACTAAAGCGGTTGATCGGTCAGTAGCTTAACCCGAAATCAGGTTACTTAGTCAAACTAATTTTTGAAACAACAAAAAAGGGTCTAATAATTAATTACTAGACCCTGTTTAAATTAAAGTATGAAACTAATCGTTATTCCTCAAAAATTTAACGAGTTGCTTCGACCAAAACTTGTTCTTGTACTGTAGAAACAGTTGTTTTGCCATTATCGTCTAAATCCACTAAAGCATGGTCGCCATCATTGACGCTACCAGAAAGAATTGCTTCAGCTAAACTATCTTCTAAAAGGCGCATAATCGCACGACGTAAGGGTCTTGCACCATAGCTAGGATCGAAACCTTCGTCAATCACTTTATCTTCAAAAGCGGTAGTTACTCCGAGGGTAATATCTCGCTGTTCTTTTAAAGTATCTGATACTTCTTGAAGTAGAATAGTGGCGATTTCTCTTACTTCAGGTTTGGTCAACTGACGGAAGACAATAATTTCATCTAAGCGGTTAATAAATTCAGGACGGAAGTAATTTTTCAATTCCTGATTAACCAATTCTTTGATGCGATTGTATTGAGCTTCTCCTTTATCTTCGGAAAATTCAAACCCAAGACCGCTACCGCCTTTTTCAATGACTTTAGAACCAATGTTGGAAGTCATAATAATGATAGTGTTCTTAAAGCTTACCGTGCGCCCTTGAGCGTCAGTCAAACGACCATCATCGAGCATTTGCAACATAATGTTGAACACATCGGGATGGGCTTTTTCAATTTCATCGAATAAAACAATACTGTAGGGTTGACGGCGTACTGCTTCGGTTAGTTGTCCTCCTTCGTCATAACCGACAAACCCTGGAGGAGAACCAATTAGTTTAGATACCGTATGGGATTCCATGAATTCCGACATATCGATTCTAATAATCGCCTCTTCCGAACCAAACATTTGGGTTGCTAGGGCTTTGGCTAGTTCGGTTTTACCTACTCCAGTAGGACCAGAAAAGAACATACTAGCAATGGGACGGTTGCGATCGCCCAACCCAGAACGAGAACGACGTAAGGCTTTGGATACGGCTTTTACTGCTTCATCTTGACCGATTACTCGCTCGTGCAGATTATCTTCGAGATACATCAAAGCTTCCGATTCGGTTTCGGTCATCTTAGTAACTGGTACGCCAGTCCAAGCTGCAACAATACGCGCGATCGCTTCTTCGTCCACTACGGGAGTTAAAGCTTCGGGATTGATAGTTGCCACCTCGGTTTTGTTTTCTTCTTTGCTTTGCAAGCAGTGATTTAAATGAGTGCGAGAACCAGCTTCATCAATTAGGTCGATCGCCTTGTCGGGTAAGAATCTGTCAGTGATATATCTTTCTGATAGAGTTACCGCTGCCTCAATTGCTTTATCGGTATATTTGACTTGGTGAAAGTCTTCGTAGGTGCTACGCAAGCCCGTTAAAATCTCGATCGCATCTTCTACAGAAGGCTCGCCGACCATCACTTTTTGGAAACGACGTTCTAAAGCAGCATCCCGCTCGATGTGTTGGCGATATTCATCGAGAGTAGTGCTACCGAGACATTGGATTTCCCCTCTAGCCAAGGCAGGTTTGAGCATATTGGCAGCATCCATCGCACCACCCATCGCACCAGCACCAACCATAGTATGGATCTCGTCGATAACTAAGATGATGTTACCCGCAGCGCGAACTTCTTCGACGATCGCTTTTAAACGTTCTTCAAATTCTCCTCTAAACTTAGTTCCAGCCAACAGAGAACCCATATCTAAGCTAATGACTTCTTTATCTGCCAAGAGGGGAGATACTTCTTGATTAACAATGCGTTGTGCCAATCCTTCGGCGATCGCAGTTTTACCTACCCCTGGTTCGCCTACCAAAATGGGATTGTTTTTGGTTCTTCTACCCAAGATTTGGACTGCTCGTTCGATTTCGGGATATCTACCCACTACAGGGTCTAATTTTCCTTCCCGAGCCATTTCGGTTAAGTTGATGCTAAATTCTTTTAATTTAGCTGTCTTTTCTTTACCGCCTCCAAACCCAAAGGGATTTTCTTTACTAGCAGTTGCCGTAACTACTTCTGCTTCTCCTAACTTTTTAATCAAGTCAGTACGCAATTGTCTGAGATCGATATTTTGCTTGGCTAGCAATTTAGCTGCCATATTATCTCCCTGCTTCACAATTGCTAGAAGAATATGTTCGGGACTAATAAAGTTACTTTTTAGCTGACGGGCTTCGTTAAAAGCCTGTTCTAAAATTCTTTTGGCTTTGGGGGTAAAAGGAATATTAGCAGGAATAAACCCAGATCCTTTACCAATAACTTCTAAAGCCAGTTCTCTAGTGCGATCGAGACTAATACCCAAACTAGCTAGAAGATCTGCTGCTGTTGACGTACCCTCCCCAATTACCCCCAATAAAATATGTTCCGTACCAACGAGATTGTGTCCCGTATTTCTGGCTTCTTCTTGAGCGAGAACGACATTTTTAATTGCTTTTTCGTTGAAGTATTCAAACATTGTTTGCAAAACTCCTTATATTATTAATATTTCTTTATCTTGTATGTTTAATTTATCGTTTTTAGTAAGGTTGATGCAGTGGTAAAACCCGTAATTTTCACCAGCATTTCCGCTAAAATTTTGTAATTATGTATAACGATCTTAAACTACATTCGACTTTCGATGAAGGATATATCAAATATCAATGTCATTGGACGAAGATTTCTGCTGTTACCCCAAAAGATATTGTGGAACTCAATCAATGGCGCGATCGCTTGTATCGTCTGGGTTTAATCGGACAATATGATAATGGCATTGGTTTTGGCAATCTAAGTATTCGCCCCAACAATTCTCAAGATATTATTATTTCAGGCACTCAAACGGGGGGAATTGCCCAACTAAAAGCCGAACACTATACCAAAGTTACAGATTTTAATTGGCAGCAAAATTATGTAAGTTGCGCGGGATTAATTAAAGCTTCTTCCGAAACCCTAACCCATGCTGCTATTTATGCCGCTCAACCCGAAATCAAGGCAGTAATTCACGTTCACCATGCTAGGTTATGGCAAGAATTATTAAACGAAGCACCCACTACCGATCCTACTTGTGCCTACGGCACTCCTGAAATGGCTGAAGAATTAATTAGACTCTGCCACCAACCCAAAACTCAGCTAGCAAAAATTGTGGCAATGAGCGGACATGAAGAGGGAATAATTACTTTTGGCAAGGATTTAGCAGAAGCAGGAAATGTTCTCTTGAAGTATTATTTTTCAGGCGATCGAGATTATGGCGATCGCCAAACTAAACCTAGCCTAAAATAAAAATACAGTCTCTCTACAGAATCTTAGTAATGTCAACATTAGCCCCATTTAAAAATAGCCGAACCCCAGGTCAAACCAGCACCAAAACCCGATGCAGCAATAGTATCTCCTGATTTGACTTTTCCTTCTCGTACCGCAGCATCTAAAGCTAGAGGAATAGAAGCTGCGGAGGTATTGCCATATTCTGCTATGTTACTTAAAATCTTTTCGTTAGAAATTTTAAGGCGTTTGGCTACCGCATCCATAATTCGCTGATTGGCTTGATGTAGTAATAACCAATCAATCTCGTCAGCAGTTAAATTTGCCCTAAACATAGCTTTCTCAATCGCTTCGGGAACTTTCGCCACAGCAAAGCGATAAACTTCTCTTCCATTCATCGTAACGGGCTGATAGTTGCCTTTTTGGACGGTAATGTTTTCGACGAGGGGTTTCGATTCTGATTGGTAATTAAGGTTTAAACAGTCGTTTTGACTGCCTTTACTATACATTTCAAATCCTAACAGACGATCGCTTTCTGTAGCCTGACAAACTATTGCCCCCGCACCGTCACCAAACAAGACACAGCTGGCACGATCCGACCAATCTACTCAACGAGATAAAACGTCAGCACCAATTACTAAAACATTTTTATGTACTCCAGTGCGAATGAATTGAGAAGCAGTAATTAAAGCAAAGATAAATCCAGAACAAGCTGCCGTCAGATCGAAGGCGACGGCGTTAGTAGCACCAATTAAACCTTGAACTTTGCAAGCGCTACCAAACAGATCGTCGGGAGTGGAAGTGGCTAGAATAATCAAGTCAATATCGGTTACCGAAATTCCCGCCATGGCGAGCGCATTTTTGGCGGCTACCGCAGACAATTGACTCAAAGATTCTCTGGGGGAGGAGATATGACGATTGCGCATTCCAGTACGAGTGACAATCCATTCATCGGAAGTTTCCACCATCTGCGCTAGATGATTGTTAGTTAGAACTGTTTCTGGTGCAGCCGAACCACATCCAGTAATCGCGATACCCGCACCCATATTGTTCAATGTTTCACTCCCGTACTTTGCGCTTATAGGTTAATTGGAACTAGCAGAAGTTGCTTCTGCTTCAATTCTTTGATTGTTGGATTTTATTTTTTCTAACACTTCGTTATCAATTGCTTCTTTAGCCGAACGAATTGCATTAAACATCGACCCTCGACGAGAGCTTCCGTGGCTTATAATACAGATTCCTGCTACCCCAAACAAGAGCGCGCCACCATGTTCTGCGCGATCGATTCTGCGCTTGATATCTCGCAAATTAGGCTTTAATAATGCAGTGCCTACTTTACCTCGTATCCCTTTGGGTAACTCTTCCTTCATAATTTGCAACATTACTTCTCCAATGGCTTCGGCAAACTTGAGGACAATATTACCCACAAAACCATCGCAGACAATTACATCAAACTCTCCTGACAAAACATCTCTTCCTTCGGCATTGCCCAAGAAAGGAATTTGAGGATTGGCGGTAAGTAATTTGTTGGTGGTTATGGCTAATTCATTTCCTTTAGAAGATTCTTCTCCAATATTGAGTAAGCCTACCTGGGGAGAATCATTGCCCAATACATATTTACTGTAAATTGTTCCCATCAGGGCAAACTGTTCTAAATATTTTGGTTTGCAATCTACATTTGCCCCCACATCCAAAACAATTACCGATTTGTTAGGAATAATCGTGGGTAATACTGCGCCAATTGCAGGACGTTCGATTCCTTTTAAACGACCCAATCTGAGTAAAGCCGATGCCATTGCTGCGCCAGAATGTCCTGCGGAAACAACTGCATCTGCTTCCTGACATTTGACTAAATTCATTGCCACGTTGATCGAAGCTTTGGGCTTGCGACGAATTCCCGTTAAGGGTTCTTCTTTCATGGTGATGACATCTTCGGCAGGAACAACTTTAACAGATGCTGTACCCTTGGTATCGTATTTCTTTACCAGGGAGCTAATTCGTTTTTCTTCTCCCACCAGTAGAACATCTAAATCCAATTCTGCGGAAGCTTGAACTGCCCCTGCAACAATTTCTTCTGGGGCAAAGTCTCCCCCCATAGCATCTACTGCAATTCTTGCGCGCGTTAATCCCATTTAGCAAATTTTATATAAGCCTTACAAATTTTAACAGTCTGAGGTTAAATCTCCCTACTATCTACACAAAATAACTAGGAAAGCTTACCAGTCTTCACATATCTTCA
>NZ_JBZNBU010000103.1:0-15584 GCF_058530065.1 Waterburya sp.
GGAGAATTAGTTGCTTCTTTAATGGCAGTAGATGCGATCGACGAATTATGGCTAACAATATGTCCTACGATCTTTGGAGGCAAAACTGCTCCAACTCCCGTTGGTGGGGAGGGATGGTTGCAAGATCGAGCTAAAAAACTCAATTTACTCGAAATGCGACAGATTGGTGCAGAAGTTTTTCTCCACTATCAAGTAGTCAAAAATCTCTAATTGATTTCAATAATATCTATTTGCTTGTTAACTTACAGGAAATTTTGGGGAACAATTACCTTAACAGAAACTAATCTCAAATTCTAAAAATTATTTTTTTTTGAGATACAAACTGTTTTCAGTTGGTTTAATCTTGCTGCGATCGTATGCCCCACAGTCTTTAGGATGGCAATATATCGTGGTATGACAATAAATCGGTTGAAAACCAAGCAAAACTTTAGAGCGGAAAATTGAGCTATCAATGGTAAAGCAGAAATCTGACCCATTAGTCACCTCGGATAACACCCAAGAATATCATCGAGCTTTATGGGACAATTCTCCTACCCCTCAAGCTGTTCATCAATTGGACGGAACAATTCTCGATGCCAATCAAGCTTTTGCCAAACTGATCGGTCGTAGCTCGATTGAAACCTTGGGCTTGAATATTTGGGCGATTACACCGAAAAAATATCACTACAAACAACCTCTGGAATTAGCTCGCCTCGAACAAGAAGGTAAATTTTCCATCGAACGGTTTTTTTTAGACACCCAAGGGGAATTGATTCCCGTCAGGCTTTCGGCAGTAAAAATTAATATCGAAGAAAATAATTTTGTTTTATTGAGTGCCGAGCCAATAATTCTTGACGCTCCAGTCGATTTTCAAGATTCTCAATCCGATAGCCAATTTCAATCTTTATTAGACGAATTGCCCATGGCAGTTTTTTGGAAAGATCGAGATTCTCGATATTTAGGTTGCAATAAAATCTTAGCTCAAGTCGCGGGGTTGGCTTCGACGGATGAAATTATTGGCAAAACTGACTACGAGCTTCCTTGGAAAACAGAAGAAGCAGATTGGTATCGAGAATGCGATCGCCGTATTATCGAATCAGAAAAACCAGAATATAATATCATCGAACCTCAAAAGCAAGCCGACGGCAGCGAAAAGTGGTTAAAAACTAATAAGTTTGTCTTGCGGGATGCAGAAAATCAAGTCTTTGCTATTGCAGGAACTTTTGAAGATATTACAGAAAGAGTGGAGTTAGAAAAACAGCTTCAAGAACAAACCCAGAATTTAGAAAAACTAGTCGCGCAAAGAACTAAAGAATTGAATACCAGTCAGGCTCGGTTTGAAAAATTAGTCACTAATGTACCTGGAGCGATTTATCAGTTTAAACTCGACACAACGGGTAAATTTTCTTTCCCTTATATTAGTTCTGACTGCGAAGAAATTTTTGAATTAACTGCCGAGGAAATTCTTCAAGATTCTGAATCCCTCTTATCTTTAATCCATTCAGCAGATGTCGCTCATTTTGAAGAAGTAGTCGCTCGTTCGGCAAAAACCCTTGAACCGAAACATTGGGAAGGAAGAATAGTTACTCCTTCGGGTAAAGTCAAATGGATTCAGACTGCTTCCAAACCAGAAAAGCAAGCAGACGAATCGATTGTCTGGGATGGTTTGACCATTGATGTGAGCGATCGCAAACAAGCCGAGCAACAATTGAGAGAATCCCAACAGCTATTACATTTGATTTTTGATACTCTGCCTCAGAGAGTCTTTTGGAAAGATCGGAATTTTAATTATTTGGGTTGCAATAAAATCTGTGCCCAAGATGCGGGATTAAATTCTCCTGACGAAATTATCGGCAAAAATGATTTTGAATTAAGCTGGCACAGATCGGCTAATCTCTATCGTGCCGACGATGAAGTAATTATGGCAGGAGGCGCGCCGAAACTTAATTATGAAGAATCTCAAATTAGAGAAGATGGAACAATTTTAAGGGTTAGAACCAGCAAATTACCTTTGAAAGATAAAAACGGCAGTATTATCGGCTTATTTGGTTCTTATGAAGATATTAGCGATCTCAGCCAACAAAAACAAAAAACAGAAAACGCCCAAGACTTCTTAGCTAAAGCGATTAACAGTATTAGCAATCCTATTTTTGTCAAGGATACCAACCATCGTTGGGTATTGCTGAATGATGCCTATTGCGATTTTTTGGGCTATTCCAAAGAGGAAATGTTGGGCAAATCAGAACCAGATTTCTATCCCCAAGAACAAGCCGATATTTATTGGGCGCAAGATGAGTTGGTCATGCTATCGGGTGGAAAAGAAACCGAAGAAGAACCCTTTATCGATCGCGATGGTAATGAAAAAATAATTGTGACTAAAAAGTCTTGTTTTCAAGATCTTGATGGTAACAATTACTTGCTAGGGATGATCGTTGATATTTACGATGCCTAATTTTTAGGAGTGAAAAATTACACCCGACTTTATTCGGGAATTACCGCAATACATTCAATTTCTACCAACACATCTTTGGGCAAACGAGAAACTTCTACACAAGCGCGGGCGGGAGCAGTATCTTCGTCGAAATATCGAGCGTATATCTGATTCATCGGGACAAAATTAGTTATATCCGAGAGGAATACCCCTGTTTTAACTACATTCTCCCAACTAGCCCCTGCTGCGGTTAATACCGCCTCAATATTGCTCATTACTTGAGTGGTTTGGGCAGTAATGTCTCCTTCTCCGACAATCGTTGCTGTTGCAGGGTCTAAAGGAATTTGTCCTGCCACAAAAAGCATCTTTCCCGAAGTAGCGATCGCCTGATTATAAGGACCAACAGGAGCAGGTGCTTTGTCGGTGCGAATAACTTGTTTAGACATAATTACTTAAAATCAATCCTAATATTAAAAATAAGGAGCTAGCAAGATATAAATTTACAGCAATAAATTTACTATTGCTCACTTTTTCGGGAATAGCATGATTGCGGTTGACATGGGAGACAAGGTGGTAGGCAAAAGGCAAGCTAGCAAAGATAGCTAGGCTAGTTAAAGGCAACGTTCCTTGCAAAATTAAAACTACAGTAACTAAATAAATGCTGGCAGTGGCAAATCCTAATACTTTAGCTCCCAAACTAGTACCTAAACGTACGATAGGCGATCGCTTTCCTGCTGCTAAGTCGTCTTTTACCTGATGAAAATGAGAGCAAAACAAAATTATTGAGGTACTAATACCCATAATGCTGGATACGATTAGATTATCCCAGTCAAACCTTTGGGTTTGAGCATAGTAAGCTGCGGATACTGCCCCTGGACCAAAGGTAAAAAAACAAATAATTTCTCCCCAACCCAGATAACCCAAGCGAAACGGAGGGCCTTGATAAGTATAGCCCAAGAAACAGCATAACAAGACTAAACCTAATACAGTCCAGTCCTGTTGCCACCAAGATAAAGCTAAAATCCCCCCCACGCCCAAACTCAAGCAAAAATTCGCCACCCAAAAAACCAAAGATTTGTTACCCGTCAGATTGACTACCGAATGAGCTTTATTGACATCAATACCTGTTTCAGAATCAAAAAGATCATTACTCAAGTTGAGCCAAGCGATAATCAAAATTGCCGAGCCGAGAAAAGTAAAAAATATTTGTGGTTGAAACACGCTAGTTTGATAAAAAGCTACTGCCGTCCCTAGGGCAATAGGAGCGATCGCCACACTGTAAATTGGTGGTTTAATGGCAGCTAGCCACAAACGAGATTGCTGGTTGCTAATTTGCTTGGTAGTCATTCGAGATCGGGCAAGGAGCAAAATTTAAGATTGCGTCGCGAGAAAATTACGACCTCTTGTACCCTATCAGGTATAGCGAATTGCGGTCGTCAAGTTTCACGAAAGTTTATCTTTATAATTGAGCTAGGAAACTCCGTTCAACAGGATTGCTCTAGGACTATTGCAGGCGGTAGCCTATAATGTATATCATAAATTTACCTTTTTTATTAGTAATTAACTAATTAACAACCGATTTAATAATCTTTTATAAAATTGCTGCCGAATTTTTTTGGTAATGACACAATCTAAAAACTCTATGTCCTTTGCAACTCACTCTAATAATTTAGTTTTAGATGATAATAATAGTACGGAATTTGAAAATTTTTGGCACGATCTAAATTCGGAATATGCAGTAACAAAAGATACAAAAATTATTAGTTTTGCTTGTCAAATTCCTATTGTCGATCCTTTAGCTTGCTTGAGGCAATTTAGTCGTCCCGATACTTTACATTTTTATTGGGAAAATTGTAGTAAGCAAGAAGCAGTAGCAGCTTGGGGAGTTACCAAAAAAAAATATACTGAGTGTAATTCTCGATTTAATCTGGCACAAAAGTTTGTTCGTGAATGTTTTCAAAAAATTGTTAGAAAAGGAGATAGCAATCTAGCAATTGGAAAACCCAGTGTATTTTGTAGCTTCACATTTTTTAACGAATCAAAACCCGCTCAACCTTTTAAATCGGGAACATTATTTTTACCCCGTTTTCAGATAGTAAAAAAGAATAAAAACTGTTGTTTTATTATTAACTTTCCCCTATCTAAAAAACATAAAGAAAGTGATATTGTCAAGCAAATAAAACAAAAATTAAATAACATTAATTGGTCGAGTCTGGAAAAATTAAAAACAAATCATAACAATAACTTATCATCTATCAACAAAAAGCAACATCAAGATTCTGACTATTTCAAATCGGTTGTGACATCTGCATTAGAAGCGATCGCGGTAGATGAATTGAGTAAGATCGTAATTGCCCACACCACTGAAATTAAGTCCGATAGACCTTTTCAGGCGATCGAGTCTTTGAGTAATTTGCGCCAACTCCATCCAGACTGTTATATTTTTTCGACGGGTAATGGAGAAGGGCAATATTTTATTGGAGCTAGTCCAGAACGTTTAATTAGCGTCCAAAATAGACAACTTGTCACCGATGCTTTAGCGGGTTCTGCCCCCAGAGGAACAAATAATGCAGAAGACTTGCACCTAGCCAATTTGCTGTTAAAAAACCGTAAAGAAAAACGGGAACACAAGGCAGTAAGCGATTTTATGATCGAGCGTTTGCGCAGTATTGGTTTAAAACCCCAACAACTACCCCTGCAATTGCTAAAACTTTCTAATATTCAACATTTATGGACTCCAATCTACGCTCATCTACCCGCAGATATAGAGCCTTTAGAAATTGTGGCATTGCTTCACCCTACCCCTGCGGTAGCGGGAGTATCTACAAAAATTGCCTGTGAAAAAATTCGTCGTTACGAAAAATTCGATCGCTCTTTATACGCTGCTCCTTTAGGTTGGGTAGATTACGAAGGGAATGGAGAATTTATCGTCGGAATTCGTTCGGCTCTAATTGATGGCGATTGCGCGAGATTATATGCAGGTGCGGGTATTGTTTCTGGCTCGAATCCCCATAAAGAATATGATGAAGTACAGCTTAAGTTACAGTCTTTATTCAAAGCACTAGTTTAATTAATTCACAATACTCGATAATTGTTAGATTTTCGCAATACAAATACCCTTTGGGCATCGGTAATCGCAGAGACTTTATATCGTTGCGGTATGAAGATGGCAATTATTTGCCCTGGTTCGAGATCGACTCCTTTAACGATCGCTTTTGCTCGCCATTCTCAGATGGAAGCTATTCCGATTCTAGACGAACGTTCGGCAGCTTTCTTTGCTTTAGGTAGAGCTAAAAAAACAGGAAAACCTACTGCTTTAATTTGTACTTCTGGTACGGCAGGAGCAAATTTTTATCCTGCTGCCATCGAAGCGAAGGAAAGTGGCGTACCTCTAATTATTTTAACTGCCGATCGCCCCGCAGAATTGCGTCACTGCCATGCAGGGCAAACTATCGATCAAGTAAAAATGTATGGCAATCTTCCCAATTGGCAATGCGAACTAGCTTTACCCGAAGCAGATTTGGGAATGTTGGGTTACTTGCGTCAGAATACGATTCAAGCTTGGGAACGATCTTTGTTTCCCACTCCAGGGGTGGTACATATCAATTTACCCTTCCGCCAGCCTTTAGCTCCCCTACCCCAGCCAGAAACAATAAAACTAGAAACAGAGTTAGTAGAAGCAGATTTTTTCAGTGGAGTAAAGCCTAGTTTCGATGTTTACTCTACAATGACGACTTTACCCTTAAATAGCTGGCGGAATAAATCGGGGATTATTATTGCAGGTTTGGCTCAACCCCGAAATCCAGAAGCCTATAGTCGAGCGATCGCTCGTTTATCGGAATTATTATCCTTCCCCGTACTAGCAGAAGCTCTATCTCCCGTCAGAAATTATGCTGCCTTAAATCCTTATTTGATTTCTACCTACGATGCAATTCTGCGTCAGCAAGATTTAGCCCAAAAACTAAGCCCTGAAGTAGTAATTCAAATCGGCGAACTGCCTACTAGTAAAGAATTGCGTCAATGGTTGGGGGAATTAGAAGTAGAACGTTGGGCAATCGAACCCAGATACGATAATTTCGATCCCCTACATGGTAAAACTACTCATGTTCATAGTGCGATCGAGTTGCTAGTGGCTAATTTAGATTCAAATTTGAAACCATCAGAACAATCCTTATATTGTCTTCAATGGTGCGAATTAGAAAGCCTGACTAGGAAGAATTTAGACAGTACCCTGGCAGCGATCGATAATTTTTATGAGGGGAAAGCTGCTTGGCTGATTTCTCGGAATTTGCCCCCAGCCACACCTATATTTTTGGCAAATAGTATGTCCGTAAGGAATGCAGAATATTTTTGGCAGCCTAACAATAAGCACTTAGTTCCTTATTTTAGTCGCGGTGCCAATGGCATTGATGGTACTCTTTCTACTGCTTTGGGCATAGCTTATCAAGATGTGGGAGTATTACTAACTGGAGACTTGGCATTATTACACGATACTAATGGTTTTACTATCGCCCAAAACTTTCAGGGGCATTTAACCATTGTGGTAATTAATAATAACGGTGGAGGAATATTTGAAATGCTGCCCATTGCCGATTTCAAATCGAAGTTTGAAGCATATTTTGCTACTCCCCAGGCGGTTAATCTAGCCAAACTTTGTGTTGCTTACGATGTAGAACACCAGCTAATTGGTAGTTGGCAGCAACTGGAGCAACTATTAAGCCACTTACCCCATCAGGGAATTAGAGTTTTAGAATTAATTTGCGATCGCAGTCAAGATGCAGCCTGGCTCAAGGGCAATCTCAAGCAATTGAGCTCTCAAAAAAAGTTCAATTGATTAATTGTTCGTCAACATAGAGACAAGCTTGATTTCTACCTCTTTCTTTGGCTTCGTACAAGCCTTTATCAGCTAAAGCTATTAATAGTTCTGGGGTAGATGCCGAGCTAGGAATCAAACTATGTACTCCCAAACTAATAGTTACATAATCATTGACTAAAGATTTTTCGTGAGTAATATGCAATTGATTGATCGCCACGGCAATTTTTTGGGCAATCTTTAAAGCTGCTTCAGCTTCGACGTGGGGTAGAATTATGCCGAATTCTTCTCCGCCATAACGAGCTACCAAACCAGGAGTCGATTCTACTACGCATTCAATTGCTAATGCTACTTGTTGCAAACAATAGTCTCCGATAGGATGACCGTAGGTATCGTTATAGAACTTAAAATAGTCAATATCGCCAATAATCAGAGAAATAGGAGCTACTTCTGCTTTTAATTTCTTCCACTCTTGAAGTAAATAATCATCAAAACGACGACGGTTTGCTACTTGGGTGAGGCTATCTAAAACACTAAGTTTTTCCAATTCTCGATTTGCCAAACTAAGAGCAGCTTGGGCTTTCTGGCGATCGCAAATTTCATTATGTAGCTGGGATTCTACTAAATCTGCGTGTTCGGTAGTATTATCCAGCATAATTTCTAGATCTACTTTTTCTAGCTTCAATTCCTCCAATTCTTGGCGTAACTGTTCGATTTGAAATAAAAGTTGTTCTTTAGCTATTTGTTCGTCCAACAAAGATTGAGCATCTTCACTCTCTAAAGTTTGAGAATTAGCTATTTCAGCAGAAATGATATGTTCGACAATTTCCTTGTCTAAAGGCTTAGATATAAAAAATCCCTGACCGTATTGACATTTTAAGGCTTTAAGTTGGGCTAATTGCTTGACTGTTTCGATTCCCTCAGCAATAGTATCCATGCGAAGATTGTTGGCTAAAGTTATAATAGCCCGCACAATACCTAATTTGTCTTCATTACTATTAATGCTACTGACAAAAGACCGATCTATTTTGATCGTATCAAAAGGAAATTGATGCAAATAACTCAAAGAAGAATATCCCGTACCAAAATCATCTAGAGAAAATTCAATTCCCATGGCTTTTAATTCTTGAAGAATGGCAATCGTTGAGAGATTGTCTTCCACCAAACAACTCTCTGTAATCTCTAGTTTCAAATTATGAGGATTGAGTTGGGAGATCGCTAAAATTTCCTTAACTCGATCCACAAAATTTAATAATGCCAACTGTTTGCTCGATATATTAACGCTAATTTTCCAGCTATCTAAACCACCATATTTACTCTGCCAAGTACGCATTTGAGTACAAGCTTCTTGTAAAACCCAAAAACCCAAAGGAACGATTAATCCAGTTTCTTCAGCCAAACCAATAAATTCGGCTGGGGCAATTAAACCTTTTTCTGGATGCCTCCAACGGACTAAAACTTCAAAACCCTGAATTTTATCGTTATTTAAAGAAACAATTGGTTGGTAGTGTAAGATAAACTCTTCTTTTTTGATCGCTCGTCGCAAATCGTTTTCTAATTGCAATAAAGTTAAAGCCTTACCGCGCATCGAGCGATCGAATATTTGATAGTGAGACTTTTTGTTTCTTTTGGCATTAGATACAGCTAACTCGGCATCTCTGAGTAAGTTTTCTGGTTGATTATAATCTCGATTGCCTGGAGCAATACCAATACTCGCCTCAATGAATACCTCATAACCGCCCAAGTTAAAAGGGATACTTAATTCTCGATAAATTCTTTCGGCAACACCAGTTGCATATTCTAAATGTTCGATATTACTGAGTAAGAGTACAAATTCATCATTACCCATTCGAGCAATAAAATCTTGGGCGCGCAAACAAGCTTGCAATCTTTCAGAAACTGCGACTAATAAGCGATCACCTAAAATCCTTCCCAAACTACTATTGATTACCTTGAAACGATTAATATCAATAAATAAAACTGTAAATTCATAATCTGGTTGTTGTTTGGAAAAACAAATTTCTTGCTCGATGTAAGCAAACAATAAATTATAGTTGGGCAAACCAGTTAAAAGATCTTGATTGGGATCGAGAACGAGTGCCGAATCTATTGTTACTTCTTCAACTTGAAGAGAAGCATCCAAATCTTCTTCCAGGTTGGCTGAGGTTAAAAACTTGCGATCGCTAAATTCCTGCCAAAACTCATCAGATATATCTAAACGACTAACCAGAACTTCAAGACTATCTAATTTTGTTTGACAGATGGCAGCAATTTTGTCAGGTAGCTCTTCTATAGAAAATAGACTATAGTTTTGCGTTTCATTTTGCATTTTAGAATTAATCCAATCCCCAATGAGAGAAAGATCTTCTCGATTATTGCCTAATATTGCCTCAGCAGCAGAATTCAAAAAAAAACAATTTTGGCTGGCATCAAATACGAGTGTGGCATCGCGGACATCTTCTAAAGACGAGCTATAGTTAGCAACTAATTCGGGACGATCGCACCGAACTTTTTTTTCTGGTTTAAATTGCATTTCATAAAACATTGGATTCATTGCCACATCATAAGTATCTATGGTCTAATAGTTGATTTGATTGAGAAATTTGTTCTGAATTTGAATTTATTAAAATAGTAATCTTGAAAATCTGTGACTCATTTTTAGGATGGATAGATGTATCTAAATTAAATAGAAAACACGGTAAAGGCTGTGATATCGATCTAATCTTTCTCTGAGATAATGACGAATATTTATTGTGTAAAAATACGGAGAAAGATACTATTAAATTATCAATTAGTTAGTAATACGGAGAAAAAAAATTAATTAATTTAAGTTTCACCATAATTTCAGTTTTTTTATCTAGAAAATGTTGTTTTTAACGCTGAAATGGGAACTATGGATTAGTGGTTTGACCGTTAGTCTATAGTTTGAGTGAGGAACAATATGAAAATAACTAATCCCAGTCTAGATAAACAATTAGCAGAAAAAAAACAGCTTAGTCCCAATCTATTTCAAAAGCTATTAACCTTCAGTGCAAATACTGGTTTTATCCTTGGTGCAATTGTCTTGTTGCTCGACTCAACCGCAATTAAAGCTAGTTCCCAAACAACAAACTCTGTATCCCCGAATTCTAATTTATTAAATCAAATCGATCGCTACGCTATTCCCGAAAATGACGATGCTTTAGGTCAAGTTACTAATATCAATCAATTGCAAGATGTAACCCCTACAGATTGGGCTTATGAAGCTTTACGCAGCTTAGTCGATCGTTATGGATGTATTTCAGGTTTTCCCAATCAAACCTACCGCGGAAATCAGCCCCTTTCTCGTTATGAATTTGCTGCGGGATTGAATTCTTGTCTGAATCAGATCGAACGTTTAATCGTATCTTCTGAGTCTGTCAGTAACCAAGATTTAGAAATAATTCAAAAATTAACCCAAGAGTTTGAAGCCGAATTAGCAACTCTAGACGAACGGATTAATACTGTTGAATCTCAAACTGCCTTTTTGGAAGACAATCAATTTTCCACTACGACTAAGTTAACTGGGGAAGCAGTATTTAGCGTCGGAGATATTTTTATTGGCGAGAATATTGCCACTCAAGAAGATATAGAAAGCGAGCCAGTTTTTGGCAATCGAGTGCGTTTGGGTTTAAACACCAGCTTTACGGGAAAAGATTTGCTCTTTACTCAACTTACTTCGGGTAATTTTCCCTTTTTTAGCGGTCAAATTGGTACTTTTGAAGGAGATCTGGGTTTAATAGCAGATAATGGCAACAATATAGATTTACTAGTAGCCTTATATTCTTTCCCCATTAGCGATCGCACTACCATAATTTTAGAAGGGTTTGGGGGAATTGCCTTTGACTTTGCCGATACTGTTAGTCCTTTAGATCATTTTAACGATAGTGCTAGCGGTGCAATCTCCTATTTTGGAGTACGCAACCCAATTTATAATCAAGTTTTGGGTTCGGGAATTGGTTTGCGAAGTGAATTGAGCGATAGTTTAGAATTTAGTGCGGGGTATCTAGCTCCTAGCGGTACTGCTGCTAACCCCAACCAGGAAAATGGTCTATTTGACGGAGAGTATTCGGCATTAGGACAGTTAGTATTTAAGCCAGGCGATCGCTTTAAGCTCGGTTTGACCTATATTAATTCTTATAATAGTAGCGATACTTTTGCTGGTAGCAATCTTGCCAACATCAATTCTTTTATCGTCGATAATACGGGGGAAACCGTCCCGATTATCAGTAACTCCTATGGCGTGCAAGTTGCTTTCAATCTTAGCGATAATTTTATTATCAGTGGTTGGGGTGGCTATACTACCAGTCGAGTATTAGAATCAACTCCTTCGGTGAGTCGAGGCGACCAAGATGTTTGGAATTGGGCTGCAACTCTATCTTTTCCCGATCTGCTTAAAGAGGGTAATTTGGGGGGAATTATTGTTGGTATGGAGCCTAAAGTTACAGAATCTACTATAGATATTGCGGGGATAGCAGATAATACCGATCCCGATACTTCATTCCACGTTGAAGCCTTCTACCAATATCAACTAACAGATAATGTTGCGGTAACTCCTGGTGCGGTTTGGATTACCGCTCCCGACCACGATAGTAATAATGGGGATACTGTTATTGGTACTTTGCGGACTACATTTACTTTCTAAATTCAGATTATCTAACAAATAATCGGTTTATTTGGACAATTATCCATAAACAATAGAGGTAATTGTCCATTATCAACTAATCCCAGTCGTCTTCTTCAGCTTGTTTGTTCAATAAAGAAATTGCTAAAGCGATCGCTTTTTTGATATTTTCATCTTGCTCTTTATCTAAAGCAACTTTTAAAGGATCGAGCGCGACAATATCTCCTATTTTCATTAAAGATAAAGCTGCAGATTTGCGAGTCTCCCCTACAGGATGATCGAGTAAAGCAATGAGGGTGGGAATAGCTGGCTGATATTTAAGATTTCCTAATACTGCTGCTGCTTCGCTGCGGACATTTTCCGCGCTGTCGTTGAGAGATTCTACTAAAAGGTTTAAAGCTTTGCTGTCGTTGCGGTTTTCTTCTACTATTTTAGCGATCGCACCTACTACCGCAGCCCTAACTTCAGGAGAGTCGGAATTATAAACCTCATAGAGTTGTTTTTCGGCTTTTGAACCGATAAAAGCTAACGCCCAAGCTGCATGACCTTTATGACTTTCGGTGGAATTTGGGGAAGCTAAGACATCTAGCAAAGGGGGCACAGAAGCTTCGCCAATACGGGCTAGCGCGCCAATAGCAGAAGCTTGTACTACCGTATCGTTATCGTTAAGTAGAGCTTGTATCAGAGGTTGCACTGCTTGAGGGTCTTCAATCAAAGTAAGAGTTTTGCCTGCTGCTCTTCTCACCACCACATTAGGATGTTCTAACAAAGCCTCAATCAACTGTTCTACTGCAGGTTTGCCAAAAATTTTACCGAGAGTTTCTGCATAGTAAAGTCTGACTAAACCTCTCGTATCCCCAAGACATTCGATCGCATCTTGAATTAAATTTCGATCCTGAATATCTAGAGTTTCATCGGCAATGGCACGATCTATCTTAGCTCTCAATTCGTCCGCTTCACCGTGAGAAAAAACCTGGCGATCGCCATTCATAGTTTTGATAGTATCTGTCATTTTAGCTATCCGCAGTCAAAGCAGCTTGTTGTTCGCGAATTCTAGCTAGCTTGGCATCTATTTCTGCTAGTTGAGGTTCTAATTTTGCCATAGTTGCTTTTTTGGATAACTTGGCTTTTTTCGCAGCTTCCATAGTTTCTGCGACCAAACGCTCGCGATATTTCTCGAATTCAACTACTAGCTCTGCTAGTTGCTCTGGGGTTACTGGTGTATCTGCCATTTTCTGATAAAGGTTATAGTATTTTATTTATTTTATGGTGTTAATTTTCTCAGATCGACAGCCAACAGTAAACCAATAATCTCTCATCTGAAAACGAACTTAACTAAATTCCTCAAAGTCTATACCCAGCCATTTATCCCCTTCCAATTGGATTACCATCAATTATTTTGCAGGGTTTATTGCCTACAGTACCCAAAAGATGTACTTGAATTCTTTTCTGGTAAATGTCCCCCAGCCACGAAATACGACTACCAAAAAAGCCAGGGCATGACTCTGGCTTTTTTGGTTTTAGGCTTGGTTTTAAATTAAAATTTGTGCGCGTGTAGCACCTCCATTACGTCACATAGATAAGAGATTCCCGAATAATCGTCGAAAAACTGCGCTGCGACCTCATCCGAAATTTTCACTGCCATTTCCCGATTGGGGGTCAGCACCTCGAACTTTACATTCGAGTAGTTGTCGTAAACGGTAGGTCGTCCCGTCGAACGCATATTGCGGCTGCCTTTACCACCAGCGTCCACCACTGTATAACCAGTAGCTCCAGCTTCGTCGATGATCTTGGCGATCTTTTTCTCCAACAACTTTTCTGTGACAATGACGAGCTTGCTAGCTTGTTGAGTCATATGTTTTACCTCTCGATGTGTGGGTTGATTAAAACTATATATATAAATGTATAAAAAATCAGGAAAACGGCAGTACCACTGGCTATTACGCCGATTTAGCTATCTTTTTGGTCGCTAACTTAGGGGAGTACCCGCAGACTGCGACCAGTCTAAAATCAGCTACCCATCAATGCCTGGGCGAGCCCAATGAAAAGCGGTATTCCTATGGCAAGGGCAACTGGAGTGCCGACGGCTGTGGATGAGCCGATGTAGGCAGAGGGATTGGCTGATGGGATACCTGCTCGTAAAGTAGGGGGTCCTGAAATGTCGGAACTGGAGGCAGCGATAACAGCTAGGATCACAACACCACCTAGGCTAAATCCTGTTGTAACGTGGGCAATCATACCGAAACCGAAGGCAATAAACCCATGGAGTAGCGGTGCTATTAAAGCATACAGGGCGTACCACTGACCCACCTTTCGCAACTCGCCGATCCTTGCCGTAGCTTCCATACCCATTACCAGCATTAATATCGAAAGTAGACCGCGGAAAAGGGGATCGAAGAAGCTCTCATACACACTTTCAGGTCGAGTTAAAATCCCTAGAGCGAGACCGAGCAACAGTGCGGATAGGGCAGAACCCTGGAGGCTTTCCTTGACGATGGGCCATACTTTGACTGGTTTGTCTGCAAGATCGCTCTTAGGATACCCACTGGCAACTATGCCTAGATCGTTGGGATACTCCCTTGCACTACCCTGATGGTTGCTGGGATGACCGCCTGCAACAACTTGCTCTTTGCGGAGAGACTCCTGCTTGCTGGCATACTTGCTTTCGGCACGACGCTGCTTACTAATATAAATACTGGCTAAAACAATTGCAGTAACAAGGGCTGGGATATCCATGAAGGGATAGAGTGCAGCTGCCCAAGGTTCGTATTGGAGATTTTCTGTTTCCAGCAAGGTTAGTGCAGCGGCTAGGGTAGAGCCACTCACAGCACCAAACAAGCCTGCGGTTGCAATAGCATCTACGACTTTGACCTTCGGTAGTTTAGCTAGGGTGTAGCGACCGATAAACACAATCAGGATTCCCGTTATCATGGCGAACACAGCGGGCAATAGCATCTCCACCAGATTGGCATTGCGGATCGCAATCCCGCCACTCAATCCAACTTTTAGAAGCAGCATGAAAACGATGAACTTATAGATCGCATCGGGAATTTGTAGTCTGCTATTGACGGCAGCAACGACCATACCACCAATTAGAAAGCCCAGTGTTGGGGACTGCAACTTCGCTAGGAAGAGCGTTAAGAATTCGGATAAAAAACCCATGTTGTAATTTCTCCTTAATCATAATCTTAGGGGTCAGGAGCTAACAGAATAGAGTTAAGTCAATTAGCTTTTTATTTGTCATTGATATAACTCTATCTCATTGGCTGCACAAAAAACGACCAATTATTTTATTCAATTGATAATTTAGACTTATGATCTAAGCATCAGTCATATCTAATCGTGACCAATCATCAATCTATTCCGAAGGGAAATGAACTAGTATGCTCAGCCCGTAAGCCGCTCATAATATCATTTTCAGGAGTTGGTGAAAAGTTGGTTAAATTCTTGGTATTACTTGAGAAGCTATCGGACGCGCCATAGAGCGCAGACCACACCATTACCACTAAAATGCCAACCCCAATGCTCCAACTGAACGCCCAAATATGCGAAGGTTCTAGTGTGAACCACAGGTGGCGATCTCGATCGTAAAATAAACAAAAATTAAAAGTTACTGCCAGCCAACATTTTTTGCCCATTGTAAAAAATTCTGACGATAAGCCACAAAGTCTTCTGGAGGTTTACCTCCTTCTGCTTCCGCTGATTTAGCATTACTTTCA
>NZ_JBZNBU010000104.1:0-17407 GCF_058530065.1 Waterburya sp.
AAAGGGGGTAGGGTAATTCGAGCATTAGTTGCGGCGAACAGCAACGCCTTACTTTGCGAGGCAAAACCGTTGCGGAGGTTCCCTCCGTTGAGGTTATTGCCGAGGGCGCGCCTAACGGCGATATTATGCCCTTGTGGTACGCGGGTTCTCGAATTTAGGTGGTAGGGTGTAGGGAAGAAATGACCCCAACCCCCGACACCCAACACCCAACACCCTCCCTCAACCCCTTGATTTCATGGCTTATCCGAACAGTATTGGAGACGGAGATGTACCACTTTATCTGATTAATTGCTTCCCCACCAGCCAGAATCAATTAACGTTCCTTTATATTCCTTTATTTTCTCAGGAGTCATAAAATAAGCCCAAGCTTCTCCCAGAACGAGATTGTCTAGACTATAAACTGTAACTATACGACGATAATATGAGTTTAGGCGATCGTCTCGCTGGGGTTGATAATCTTCCAAAACATCTAAATTGGCTAAAATCTCCCGATCTTTGAAGCTTAACAATACTCCCCTAACTAGATTGTTTCCTTCAACCGTAGCGGGATAACCAACAGGTAAATTATATAAAATACCTTTGATACAGGCTGGGGTATGAGATTCCACCCGACCATTACAATAGCGATGGTAATTGACTTCTCCTGGCTTGAGAGTTCCATAAACAAAAACTTTGAGGCTAGATGGTTTCATTGCATAATAGGGTTTTGGTCAATTTTAATTAATATATAGGATTTGAAGTCTTGAAAATAGCTACTTGGAACGTTAATTCAATTCGGAGTCGCCAGCAGATTGCGATCGACTGGCTGCAAGCAAATAAAGTAGATGTATTGTGTTTGCAAGAAACTAAAGTACAAGACCATCAATTCCCGCGATCGCCCTTTGAAGAGTTGGGTTATAACTTATATATATCGGGTCAAAAATCTTATAATGGCGTTGCTATTTTTAGTCTAAAACCTTTAGAAAAAGTTAGTTATGGTTTTAGTCCGATCATTGGCGATCCAGTCGCAGATTTCGACGCACAAAAACGGGTCATTAGTGGTGTAGTAGATGGGGTTAGAATCGTCAATCTTTACGTTCCTAACGGATCGGCTTTAGGTAGCGATAAGTATGAATATAAAATGAATTGGTTGCAATTACTGCGTCAATATTTAGAACAACTACAAAACGAAAAATTAGAAATATGTGTCTGTGGTGATTTTAATATTGCCCTAGAAGACAAAGATATTTATACTAATAAACCTAGAGATAGACATATTATGTCTTCTCCTGCTGAAAGAGAAGCTTTAACTCAAATATTAGACTTGGGTTTTCAAGATGCTTTTCGCAAATTTAATGTCGAACCAGGAAATTTCAGTTGGTGGGATTATCGTGCTGGAGGTTTTACTCGCAATCGAGGTTGGCGTATCGACCATCACTATTTAACAGAAAAACTCTATCAACAAGCGACTAATTGCTGGATTGATATTGAACCTAGAAAACTAGAAAAACCCAGCGATCATACCCCTGTCATTGTGGAGTTTTAGACTAACAACTAACAAGAATTAACTGTCTTCATTTTCTTCCCACAAACGACTCAGCTTATCTCGCATAGCTTCAAGGGCTTGTTTTTTTCTAGGTATGCTCAAGACATGAATGTCTATTTCCAGAATGTTGTCGATTCTAGTAGTTCTTTCCCAGATTTTTGTTTCATTTTCAAACTCTTGCTCGTAACGAAAAGTGAGAGTCTGAGAATTAACATTTTGAATTTCTACATTTTTAATCCAGCCACTACTACTTTTTACATAGAGCCAGATATTCGATTGACCGATTAGTTCCCTGAGCTTACTTTCCATAAAAATATTCGCACAATAAAAATTGTCTACGAGATAATTGGATTTTTTAAAGGCTGCTTTAATATTATTAACATTAATTTGTACTCTATGTAAATATTTTTTATAGATTATTTTTTTCGATTAATTATTAATTGAGTTTTTAAATAAGCTGTATGCAGTAAATACTTCCACTTTATTAAACGTTAAACGTATGGATTGGTTAAAGAGGAAAGGGAAAAGGAAGAAGATATCTTTTAATTTTTTCAGTTTTCTATTATCTTAACTGTCACAGTACAAGTAATAGTGTAGGGTGAATTGCTTGTGTTTCTTTCTACTATTGCTAGTGGCGATCGCCGCTAGTTAGAGGCTCAGATCTTGCACCTAATCAGGGAAAAATCAAAATCAAGTTCATTTAACCAAGGTCTAACTGTCTCTAACTGATTTGCTTATCTAAATTAATAAAATTCACGTTTACACTAATTGTTCGCCCACTACCAAACAGTAGTCTAAGTAGCAAATAATTGAGTTACTGAAAGAGAAATATTAGGAAAACTGAAAGGCTTAATTATTCCTGATGTTAATTCCGAGCGAGTTAGATAGTCATTGTTTTTTGGTTGAGTAAAGACAATCAGCTTTTTTTCTTTAATGTTTGCAACCCAATATTCGGGAATATTGGCTGCTGCGTAAATTGATTTCTTCTGATTCAGATCGTAGTTTAAAGTACTGTCGGAAATTTCTATTAACCAAAAAATATCTGAAGCTACAGGATGATTTTGAAAATATTTATTTTTGGGTAGTTTGACTATGGCAATATCTGGCTCTGGCTCTGAGTTGTCAATTATAATTGGGTGTGCCTCGCGAATCCAAGCTTTTCCTCTCAAGACTTCACGCAAGTAATCTGCAATGCTGCCACCATAGGCTGCATGAGTTACTCCTTCTGGACTCATTTCGATTAACTCTCCATTAATCAGTTGAATGTTGCGATCGCGCAGTATGCCAGCCTCAATCATTTTATGATATTCAACAATCGACCATTTTGCTATTGCTACCATTTTTTTGAAGATCGAACTCGTTCTAAAATTTTAGTCCATATTTTAAATAGCCAGATGAGAGCAATGGTATCGCAGTTGTCTAATCAATCTAAAATAGTATGCTAGTTTGGGATAATTGTATACAGTATACTTTTGCCGTCTCATCAATCTATGAATCTAACTACTAAAACTCAATTATTAGTAAATGGCGATCGCCTAAATCAAAGTATTGCTAGTTTGGCGCAAATCGGGCAACTACCTAATGGTGGGGTGAAAAGGATTGCTTATAGCAAAGAAGACCTCGAAGCTAGAAATCTAGTTCGACAGTGGATGAAAGAACTAGAGATGGAAATTACTATAGACGCAGCAGGAAATATTATTGGTAGGTATCCAGGTAAAAATCCCGTAGCTAGTGCGGTTGCAACGGGTTCGCACATCGATACCGTTCCTTGTGGCGGTCATTATGATGGTGCTTATGGAGTATTGGCGGGTTTAGAAGTAGTCAGAGTTCTTCAAGAAAACCAAATAAAGCTCGATCGCCCTGTAGAAGTGATTGTCTTTACCGATGAAGAAGGCAGCATGATTGGTTCTAAGGCAATATCGGGTAGAGTAGTTGGAGATCCTGAATACTATCGTCGTCCTGATGGTACGGATATCAAAACCTGTTTGGCGACCATTGGCGGTGATTGGTACAAGCTAACTCAAGCTCGTCGCAGTCTTGAAGACATATCTGCGTTTGTTGAACTTCATGTCGAACAAGGACCTGTGTTGGAAACCATGGGCAAACAAATTGGTGTAGTCGAAGGTATAGTCGGGCAAAGAAGATTCAACATTACGGTCAAAGGTAGTGCCAATCATGCAGGTACAACCCCAATGTCAATGCGCTGTGATGCTTTAGTTGCTGCTTCCCAAGTTGTTCTCGCCGTCAATCAAATTGGCAACAGTCCTGGTCAACAAGTGGCTACTGTGGGCAAAATGGAAGTCAAACCCAATGCTGCTAATGTTGTTCCTGGTTGGGTAGAAATGACTTTAGATATTCGTGACTTATCTAGTTTACACATCGACAGTTTGTTAAAACAATTACGCATCCATCTCGAAGAGATTGCCGTTGCTACCAAGACTCAAATTCGCTTAAATCCTTGTTTGCATAACGAACCAGCTTTAGCCGAACCCTATATTCAAAAAGCGATCGCCCTATCTTGTGAAAATCTCGATCTAAGTTATACCTATTTACCCAGTCGCGCCAGTCATGATGCCCAAGAAATGGCGCAAATTACTGATATGGGGATGATTTTTGTCCCTAGTGTGATGGGAGTCTCCCACGATGCGACAGAATACACTTCCCCCGAACAATGTACCCAAGGAGCAAATATTTTGTTGCAGACATTGATTAGATTGGGAAAAATTTAATCTTTACTTGCTACTGCGACCGAAAGTAAGGCGTTTAGTTAGCCGCAACTAGTCCTTTAGGGCTACTTTTTTATACGCTGCCCAACCTCCTAAATCGGAAATATCTTCCCAATTGTATTTCTCTACTAACTCTTGAGGATATAGCATAGCGATCGCCGTTTCCTCTCCTGCTAAATTTACAGTCTCTGGATACATATGAGGTGGTTCGTTAGCCAAAAGATATTCATATTCTTCTTCAGTCATTTCATAGATTTCCCCAGGAATGCTCACACCGCCTGTGGCAACAGCATAAATAGCGGGATGCCAACCATTTTCGGCTGCATGGAGGCGGTATTGGGGTTTAGTTTTGGTGTCTTTGATAAATTTGGCGTTGGTCAGGTTTTTGTGGTCTGGTTGTCCTTTCAAAGCCGAACCACAGATAAAAACTCGTTTTGTATTGAATGTAGTTGTCATCGTTTACTTAGCTGTATCTTGAATAATTTCCAATTCCTTGACTACTCTGGCTTTGCTAGACATTAAATGGAGCTTAATTGTCGCTTGTGCCAGAGCTGAATCTCTCAGGGCGATCGCTTCATAAATTTCTCGATGTTCGAGGCGAATTTCCAACACTTGAGGATTGTGTTTGGTAGTCTGAACTCTTAACAATGCCATTTTGTCGAATACTTGTTCGAGTAAAGTTAATAGCCACTGATTGCCCGAACTTTCAGCTATCAAATGATGAAACTGATAATCAATTTCTAGAAGCTTCAAGCTATCGTCTTTGCCAGAGGACGACTTTAATAGTTTTTCTGCCAACAGCACGTATTTTTCCAACTGTTTTAATTGTTTGGGGGCGATCTTTTCACAAGCACCTTCAACTGACAGTTGTTCTAAAGCTATACGACAGTCATAAAGCTGAATCGCGTCTGCAATAGAAAGTGTGGCAACCCTGAAACCACCGTTGGGTTTGGACACAATTAATTTTTCTCGTTTTAACTGACCAATTGCTTCGCGAATAGGAGTACGACTCACTTCTAGTTGCTCGGCTAATTTTGTTTCGACTATTCGTTCCCCTGAAGCCAAATCTCCTCGGAGGATAATTTGCTTTAAGGCTTCATATACTTGCTGCCGTAAAGACTGACTTCTTTGAATAGAAATCATAGTTTGAGTTCTGACTCATTATGTTGAACTGATGTATGGGAATCAAGAAATGAATTTCCTTACATAGTATACAGTATACGATATAAATATTTGAGTTGAATCCATCCCGCGATCGAATAACTCGATTGGTTTACTTAATTACATATTCGGGCGGTCAACATTTTGAGGAAACCTCAAAATTACGCCCTCACTTATTACTTAAAAGCGTTTGACTTTAAACACAAAGCGTTAAGTTATCACCAATGGTCTCTAATAGTGCGTACCCGACTTACGATGGTGAACGGCAGTAACTGCATCCGATGCCAACACTTTGCCCTGTTCGGCTACGGCATATAATAACCAATGATCGCCACATTCCATGCGGTTTACTACCTGACATTCTACATAAGCCAAGGCATCGGTCAAGATAGGACAACCGTTGGCTGCTTCTTCTGTAGCTACTCCTGCAAAACGTTCTTCACCAGGGGCAAAAGGTTTTAAAAAGTGCTTCATCATGGGAATACGATCGCCTTCAGGTAGAATATTTAAGACAAAATTGTTCCCCTTAAATAGCAAAGATTCGATCGCTCTTTCTTTAGCCACTGCTACGGTTAAACCAGGAGGATTGAAGGTTGCTTGAGATACCCAAGAAGCCAACATCGCCCCCGTAACTTCTTCTTTTTTGGTGGTGACAATACACATCGAGCCAACTAATCTGCCTACCGCTTGGGCGGTGCGATCTACATCGGAAGTAATACCTTGAGCCTGTCGGACTTTTTTGCTTTTGCGTTGGGCTTTCTTCAATTCTTGAGCAAAATCCGTTCCTGCTTCTTCACAGGTTTTCAACACGGCATCGGTGGGAGTAAATTTGACTCGAATCGGTTCAAACCCCATTTTATATCCTGCATTGCGAAACTTATTCTCTAGCAAGTCTACTGCTTCGCCACTCCAACCAAAAGAGCCAAATACCCCTGCTAGTTGTGTTTTGGGTGCATTTGCCAAGACAATCCCCAACGCAGCCTGAATTTGAGTCGGAGCGTGTCCTCCAAGGGTGGGAGAACCCATGATAAATCCTGCGGATTTGGCGATCGCCGTTTCAATTTCTTCTGGTTTTGCCGACTCGGCGTTAATCGATTCTACCGCGACTCCTGCTTTAGTAATTCCCCTGGCGATCGCACCAGCGATAGTTGCGGTGTTGCCATATGCCGAGGCGTAAATTAAAGCTACAGTCAGTTCGCGATCGCTCTGCTTTTGCGTCCAATTACGATAGTCGGCAGTTAATTCGACTAAACTGTATTTAACTAAAGATCCATGTCCCGTAGCGTAGATTTTAGTGGATTTCTTGGCAATTTTATCTAAATTATTTTTAATCTGTCTTGCATGGGGTGCCATCAAACAATCAAAATAGTAACGCCTGTCTTCTAGATCGATCGTCCAGCCTTCATCAAAAACGCGATCGCCACAGACGTGACAGCCAAAAATTTTATCGGTGTATAGCACTGCGGTTTTCGGATCGTAGGTACACAAATGATCTGGGTAGCGAGGATTGGGCGTGGGAATAAATTCTAAGGCGTGTCCTTTGCCCAAATCTAGAGTTTCTTCCCCTTTAATCGCCTCTATTTTTAATTCTGCTTCTGGCAAAATTTTACGCAAAGATATTGCTCCAGGATTGGTACAGATAATCGAAATCTGAGGCGCAATTGCCAATAACGCTTCGATAGTTTTGGCGCGGTTAGGATTAACGTGTCCCAAGATCAGATAATCGATCTTTTGAGGATTGATTCTTTCTTTGAGGGCATCGAGAAAGATTTGGGTAAAAGATTCTCCTGGAGGATCGAATAAAGCTACTTTGTCTCCTTCAACTAGATAAGCATTGGCTGTAGTTCCTTTTTGTAAGGCATATTCTATTTCAAACTTGAGCCGATCCCAAGTACGCGATCGCAATACACGGGTATCAGCAGCAACAGGAAATACTTGGACATCCTTGGCTTTATTGGCAGGAGACATAGTTTTTTAAAGCATTGTTATTATTTTTAACCTTAGTTTACCAAGTTTGAGTCAGTAGCAAGGAGAAAGCAATTTCCACTACTATTTGTGACCCATTTTTAATTTCTCAGATAAAGCACGATTTAATTTTTGAGATGCTCCAGGGAATTTAGGTTCTAATTGAAGTACTTTACTGTAGGTTTTGACCGCACTATCCCAGTCTTGAATCGATTCAAATTCTCGACCCAAAAAATAAAAAGATTCAGCATCTTGAGGGTTGCGCTCGATTCCCTGCTTCAAAAATTCGATCGCCTGTTGGTGTTTGCCCTGTTGGCTCAAAGCTTCTGCCATACGATGATAGGCTTGAATAAATAGAGGATTGAGGACGATTGCCTTATAGTAAAAACCAATGGCTTGTCGATGTTGCTTTTGTTCTGCCAAAGCATTACCCAGATAAAAACGATCTAATGCCGAACCAATTTTGGGCTGCATTGTCAAAGCCAACTGCATTTCTTTGATAAATTCTTTCTGTCTGCCTATTTTTAATAAAACGCGGGCATAGTTTAAATGGGCGTTAGCATATTTAGGCTGGAGATTAATGGCTTGACGGTAGCAGGCGATCGCTTTTTGCCATTGTCTTTTGCGAGAATATAAATTGCCCAAATCCGTATGAATTTTTGGGGAATTAGGCTGCAATTTTGCTTGCTTATAATAGCGTTGTATCGCTTTATCCAGTTGATTTTCTGGTGAAAACTCTAGATTCGTTTGAGTAGAGACGGGTTTTTTTTCTGATAGGGAAACTTCTCTATTCATTTCAGGTTTTAGTAGTAAAGATTCTGAATCGTTCTTTTGAGGCGGTAAAGCTGGCAAGGTCATACTAATATTTAAAGCTTGCCGATAGCATTTTGCTGCTTCTTGCCATTTATTTTGCCGTTCTAGCTGTCGTGCCTTACTGCAATATTCTTCTACAGAACGAATTGAGCTTGGTTGTTCTGAGTTTTTGGTTGCGCTATCGATCGCGATCTCCGAGATTACTATTTCCCCATTGGAAGATTCTAACTCTAAGGCTTTACTAAGATTATTCCGAGTTTGTTCTATATCGCCTAATTTTTGCCAAACTCTAGCCAAACTCCGATAAACTTTAGCACTCGGTCTAATAATGATTGATTTTTGATAGTGTTTAACAGCTTGCTGGAGTTTATCTTGTTCCACATAAATATCTGCCAAACCAGCATAGACTTCCCCTAGATTGGGTTTTATTTCTACTGCTTTGGCATAACAAGACATGGCTTCGGCAGTTTGACCCATCCTTTGCAAAGCATTCCCCCAAACTTTGTAAGCTTCTGCCATATCGGGCAAAATATCTGTAGCTTGCTTGCAAGCCAAGGCAGATTGCGACCATTCTTGTCTTTCTAAATGGTCTAATGCTTTTTGCAAATATACTTGTGCTGTTTCCCAATCAATATCTTTTGCTTGTTGGGGATCGATTGCTTTTATACGATTAGAAAAGGTAGGAGATATGTCTGCCGACTCTATTTCTACTCTAGGAGAGGATATTGGAGAAGAGGGAGATTTGACTAGCCCCGAAGCAGCATTAGTTAAAGGTTGAAACGAAAAAGCAACTTCTTTTAAACTATCTAAAGGTATGGGAGTTCGTTGTGCTTTAGGAATGCTCGATCGGAGTAATTGCTCTCTGGTGTTTCCCGTCATCGCTTTAAGATGAATAGCTTGACGGTAATAGTTGGCAGCCTGTTCTACATTGCCCTGATTTTTTAAACCTGTGGCTAGTTTTTCATAAGCTATCGCTAAATCTCCCTGTTGTTTTAAGCGTCCAGCCAAACGTTGTTGAATTTCTGGCAAATTGGGATTTTTTTCAATTAGCAAACCATATATTGCCAAGGCTTCGCCGACTTTGCCTTTCTCCCACAAATCATCTGCTTGAGTAATTTGGGCTTCCCAAGATTTCACCAAACTGTTGGATAAACCAGATTGAGTATTAGATAAGCTGGAATCTAGAGATGAAATGGTCGAATTATTATCTGGGGCAGATTCTGTAGGAAGAAGACTTTTGAATAACTTAAACATTAGCCAACTGAATTATTATATAAATATTTTTACTTAGGTTTGTATACTGGTATCTAGAATCTACAATAATAAATAATGTTAATTCGACGGATGAAAAATTAACTACAATTCTAGCTATATCAATCTAAGATACAAAAAAACCAGTATTTACATCTCAGTATTTACCAAATCTTAAAGCCATTATCCAGGATTTTACTTAATCTTCACTTTTAAGCCAACTAAATAGAAGCTATTTGCTCTTGTTAATATACTTTTAAATAGCTGGGAAAAATCATTTTCAATCATAAAAATTACTTCTCAAACGTAGATTACAAAATCTACTATAGACTGCAACTCCAAAAACATTTCTCTATGTTGATGCAGCAATTATTATATTTTTATCCTGTATATAGATAAATGTTATCCCTAAAAAATTACTTTTAATAAAAAAGCAGACTAAATCTAGCCCGCTAAATAACATTTGATTATTCAATAATTTACTAGCAATTTAAAGTAAAAGTCATGATTTGTCGATATTTTAGTTAAATATACCGATCTGATCTTTTAAATTTCATCCCAACCGCTAACACCACTAGACATGACATAGCTTGTCACCCCAGCTTCAAAGAAATTAGCTTTAGTATGACCATCTTTTTTAGTATCAGAAAATCTTTCTAAATGACGATAGGGACTTTTGTTATATTTCTCATCTTTATATAAAGGCTCTAAACCGATCGAGCGCAAGCGCATATTAGCCATATACTTAGTGTAGTGTTCGGTGCTAGCTTCAGTGATTCCCAAAACACTATCGCCCACAATATGATTCGTCCAACGGCATTCGTGTTGTACCGCAGTATCGAACATTTCGTAAATTTGCTCGACGGAATGGGGAAATAATTCCATGGCTTCGGGTAGCATTTTTTGATAAAGTCGCACGTGACTCAACTCATCGCGGTTGATCATTTTAAAAATATCCGCGCTACCAGGCATTAACATTCTGGATGCTAAATTATAGAAGTAGATGAAGCCGTTATAAAAATAAATCCCTTCAAGTAGATAGTCTGCGAGTAAAGAAACAAAATAATTTTCGTGACTGGGATCGTCAACATATTTTTGGTAAATAGTGGCAATAAACTCACAACGATCTGCCAACACCTTATCGGTACGCCAAAAATCATAAACAGTACTACGGCGATCGCTTGGTATGATGGTCTCAATAATATATTGATAACTTTGGTTGTGCATTCCCTCTTGAGAAATTTGCTCTGCCATACAGACGCTAACTTCTGGTGCAGTAACGCAGTTTTTAAGATGAGGAATATTACAAGTTTGTACGGAGTCGAGGAAAGTCAAATAACTCAGAATGCCATCATAAGCGCGACGTTCGTCAGCCGTTAGATTAGCATAGTCGGTTACATCCTGAGTCAAATCCAACTTTTGAGGAATCCAGAAATTCTCGCGCATTTGCTGGTATAGACCAACTGCCCAAGAATAGCGCACGTCATTTAACTGCATTAAATTAGTCGTGTTACCAAACCAAATAGAACGATTTTCTACTTTGTCGTCGCCACCAGGATTGAAGATAGGGTTGGCTAGCATGGCTTGAGAAGGGGATGCAACTTGGGTCATATATTAAGAGTTATTTGTACTTATTTACACTATATACGGTGTTATAGCCTAGCAAAAATTTATCGAAAACACTAGTTTGATTTTTGGTAGCAAAACAGAAAATTTTCCAGCTATCATATTTGTAGGATATTTTAATAACATCATGCCACACGAACCATTAAACATATCAAGCAGCAAACCAGTTTTATCTTGGGCAAATCACGAGCTAGATAAAAAAGAAAGTCAGATGGCACAAAACGTAGCATCACTGCCGTTTGTCTTTAAGCACGTCGCCCTAATGCCCGACGTTCACCTCGGAAAAGGTGCGTTAGTCGGCTCGGTAATTGCTACTAAAGATGCGGTGATTCCTGCTGCTGTGGGTGTAGATATTGGTTGCGGGATGGCTGCGGTAAAAATGCCTTTTACGGGCGATCGCGTTGAAGGAAAACTGAAGAAAATTCGTCGAGAAATTGAAAAGCAAATTCCCGTAGGTAGAGGAAAAAATAAAAATATCGAAAAAGCCGTTACTAATTGGCAAGGCTGGCAGGATTTTAAAGAATTACACCCAGGAGTACAGGATTTAGATAACAATGCTCTCAAGCAAATGGGTTCGTTAGGTGGCGGAAATCACTTTATCGAACTCTGTTTGGATACAGATAATTATGTCTGGTTGATGTTGCATTCTGGTTCGAGACATATTGGTAACAAACTGGCGCAATGTCATATTTCTACGGGGAAAAAATTAGCCGAACTAGCTGAATTGAGTTTGCCCGATCCTGACTTGGCATATTTTGTGGCAGGTACGCCCGAATTTGCCGCCTATTGGCGGGATTTACAATGGGCGCAAGACTACGCTCGTTTTAATCGAGATGTGATGATGGCAAGGTTTAAAAAGATCGTTGAGGGATTGGTTACGGGAGGAAAAGAAATTAAACCCCTACTGTCGGTTAACTGTCATCATAACTATGCCGAAAAAGAAGTCCATTTCGGGGAAGATGTTTATGTGACTCGTAAGGGTGCAGTTAGGGCGCGACAAGAAGACTATGGAATTATTCCTGGTTCGATGGGTACTAAATCTTATATAGTCAAGGGTAAAGGAAACCACGATAGCTACTGTAGCTGTTCCCATGGCGCAGGGCGGTTAATGTCTCGCACTAAAGCCAAAAAAGAATTTACTGTAGAAGATGTCATCGAACAAACTCAAGGAGTCGAATGTCGTAAAGATAGCGGCATTATCGATGAAATTCCTGGGGCTTATAAACCCATTGATGAAGTGATGGCTAATCAACAGGATTTGGTTGAAGTGGTAGCTACTTTAAAACAAATTGTCTGCGTTAAAGGTTAGTTTAAATATCTAATAATCTGGATATCGATCGCTTTTTCTTAAGGAAGGGCGATCGCTTTTGATTTTTGAGATAATAGATAGGTATTTGGTAATTACTTTTTATGTCTTTGATTTCTAAAGCAACACTTGAATTTTATCTCCATAAGATAAGCAAAAATCTTACTTCTAGTTTTATTTTAGTCGTTCAAATTAGTATTTTATTATGGGTGTTTTGGTTGTGTATCATCAATAATTCTGATGAGTTAATCTTAGACTATCTTAAAGTATATTTTTTGTGGATAGTTGTTGTATTATTGGAAATAATTAATAATCATCGTAAAATTTTTTCGGAAAAAGCATCAACAAAACATTCCCAGAATAAAACCGATGATTTATCCTCCGAAGTAGGAACGATTGAGAATACTATTCCAGAAATTATCGCTTTAGCTGTTATTTCTATTCCTGTACTATTAATTATAGCCATTCTTATATATAGCGGAGAGTTTTCAAAAACTTATACTTTTACCGAACGGGGTAATTCTATCAACTATTATTCCAATATATTGCTAGCTTGTCATTTTTTAATTGATAATTTTAAAAAACTATTTGATATTCAACATCAGACTTGGATAAGAATATTAAACTTTATCTCTTTTATTTGTTTGATAATAGGTATATCATCTCTTTTTTTTGCCTCTAGAGACATTGTAGAAGTTAATATGTAAAGCGATCGCTCTGAAACCATAAAATTCAAATATTTATTATGTCAATCGATATTAAAAAAATAAAAACTAAATGGTATACTTTTTTGCCTCAATTGAGTTTATTAATTTGGTTTACCATTTATCTACTTCTAGATTGTATTCACCACGCACCAGCAATTTCTATACTAAGTTCTGTTTTTTGGGTAGTTACTTGGGGGATTGTATTGACTTCATTCGTTAAAGAGGATTTAGGATCGGGGGAAATTGAGGAGTCAGAAGAACCAAATAACCAAGATGATAGTTTAGTATGGTACGGTAAATTTCTCAGTCGGAATGCTGTAGAAACAATAATTCATTTAATTATAAATGTTTTTATTTTCAGCTTAATATTTGTTTCTATAAAAGAATATAATAATAATTTGACAGATATAATCAATAATTACAATTACCAATTATTTTATAATTGTGGGAGTATTTTATTATCTATTGCTGTAAGTACATCTTGTATGGAATCAATATTCAATGTTGAATCTAAAAGAAATCGACGAATAATTTATATCGCTACTATAATAGTAGGTTTATGTGGTGCTGGATTAATAGGAATATCAGCAAGTTATCTACCAGAAAAATATTAAAGTATTTTAATTTAAGAGATAATAAATTGGTTTTCAAGGTAATTTTGCACAACAAATACAAGATATGCCCAATGGAACTAAACTCAAACTTAAATTTATTTAATCAGCATCGCGATCGCTATAATTACCTTAGCAACGACTAATTACTAACCACTAGAAATTATTAATAATATTTTGGCGGAGATCGAATTACTCTGATTCGTGTAACTTTTGATATAACTCTTTCTGTTCGGGGATAATTTCTTAGGAGAGGGTTATAGTCATTCCAATTAGTTTCCTGATGGTATTTACGTATTGATAACAAGCTGGAATACCACTCCCTTCTTACGAAGTTTGCTCAACGGGGGGAACCCCCGCAACGCAACTTCGCGCTACTCGCTACTCACTACTCTCTACTTTTTCAAGGTATTGTTTGGTTTTTATTTGGAATGACCATAGCTGACAATCAAGCTTGTCGAACCAATATTGTTCACTGATAATTAAATATCTTCAAACAAACTTTTTGGTCATGGCTAATCTACAAGAAATCAAACAAGTAGCTGCTCAACTCTATCTCAATCTAGACAACCCTAATTCAGTACGCCAACAACTCAAGCGCATCAAAGAATCTCAGCAAAAACTCCGCGAGTTAAAACAAGAAGTTAATGCCCAACTCCAAGATCTCAAACAACCCCATAATTCTTTTGGTTTAGACGAAGCAGCAGCTATTGGGCTACATCTTTTTGGCAAACATCATATTGCCAGACAAGTTACCAGACAGGGAAATAGAATCGAGCGTCAGCAAAAAAAACAACTAAAAAACGCTCGTCAACCTCATATCAAAATGAAAAACCTGATTGATAATTATCTATTTGAGGGAGATCGACTCAAACTAATGGCAGAAAATTATCTCAAAGAAGCAAAATAATAGTAGATTTTCTCAACTTGCAAGGGAATGAATTAACTTGTCTTAAGATAATCTTGTAGGACTATATTTAGCACTCACCTTAACTTATGGCTCAAGTTAGTTTGCAGGGGATTACTCGACAGTTTGGTAATATCACGGCAATAAAAGATATTACCTTTAAGATCCCCGACGGCGAATTTTGGGTCTTAGTAGGACCTTCTGGTTGCGGTAAATCGACCATTTTGAGGACGATCGCGGGGTTAGAATCGATTTCCAGCGGTAAACTGTATATTGACGATCGCTTGGTTAACGATCTTCCCGCTAGACAAAGGGATGTGGCAATGGTCTTTCAGAATTATGCCCTTTATCCTCACATGAGCGTAGGGGAAAATCTGGCTTTTGGCTTAAAAATGCGGGGAGAACAACAGCGGGAAATTGCTCGACGAGTGGGAGAAGTAGCGCGATCGCTGGATATAGAACATTTACTCAAACGCAAGCCCAAACAGCTATCTGGCGGACAACAGCAGAGAGTAGCATTGGGTAGAGCGATCGCCCGTCAGCCCCAGGTATTTTTATTAGACGAACCCCTATCTAATTTAGACGCGCAATTGCGAGACGATACGAGGGCGGAATTAAAACAGCTACATCAAAAGGTGGGTATTACTACTATTTATGTAACTCACGATCGCACTGAAGCGATGACACTGGCAGATCGGGTAGTAGTTTTAGATGATGGCACAATACAGCAGATCGGAACTCCCCAGGCTATTTACGATCGCCCGATTAATTGTATGGTTGCGGGGTTTTTAGGCAATCCTCCCATGAATATTGTGCCTGCAACCTATGATAGTGGGCGGTTTATCTTGGCAGGCGATCGCACTATCGAGCCAGATAAGCAAATTTTACAGCAGCTACAACCCAGTCAGGGAGAAACTTTTAATTTAGGTATTCGCCCCGAACATATTACGGTTTTGGATCTAGCTACAGAAAATAACCAGCAAAATTGTTTAATACTTCAAGTCAGTTTAGTTGAGCCTTTGGGCAGAGAAACTTTGATTAAGGCAGTTGTGACCGATTCTAATTTAAGTTTTAATTTATTGGCAGATGCCACTTGGCAAGGTCGAAAAGGCGATCGCATTTTAGTAAAATTAGATCCCGCCCAGATCTTTATTTTTGATTTTAAAACTGGCAAGACTTTAATAACTCAATAAATAAATTATAAATTTTCTGGAGCGGTCAAATTCTAATATTTTAAATATCAAAATAGAGGGTAAATTGATTTTTGTAAATTTTTTGTCATACTAGGGAACACGAGAATAGTAGTATAAAAGTAAATCTACTAACAAATTTTCTATCTCCGACACATCATGAAAAAAGATCTGTTCTTTTCTTTACAGATTGGTTTTTGTGCCCTCACCTGTTTTTATACTAATCCAGCTCAAGCCCAAGTTACATCAGATTTTACAGTCAATACTCAAGTTACTCAAAATGGCAATAGCGCAGTAATAACGGGAGGAGAAACCAGAGAAGGTAATCTATTTCATAGCTTTCAAGATTTCTCAATAGGTACGGGGAACGAAGCTTTCTTCAATAATGCTAATGATATCTCTAATATTTTTAGTCGAGTAACAGGCGGTAATATTTCCAATATTAATGGTCTGATTAGGGCAAATGGCAGTGCCAGTTTGTTTTTAATCAACCCTGCGGGGATTATCTTTGGTGAAAATGCCAGACTAGACATAGGTGGCTCATTTTTAGCTTCTAGCGCGAGTAGTATTTTGTTTGATGGTGGTGAGTTTAGCGCAGCAGATTTAGAAAATCCACCTTTGTTAACGGTTAATGCGCCCATTGGTTTGGGTTTTCGAGATAATCCAGGAAATATTATTAATCGTTCGCGAGTACAAAATAGTAATTCAGAAGTAATCGGATTAGAAGTTAATCCTACTAATAACCTAACTTTCCTAGGTGGAAATCTTAACTTTGAAGGCGGCAATCTAACCGCCAGAGGAGGCAATATCGAACTAGGTAGTTTATCTGCGCCTGGGGTTATTAATTTAGGAGAAAATGGTAGTCTGAGCTTCACCGAAAATATTGCTAGAGGTAATATAACACTGAGCAACGGTTCGGAAATTAATGTTAGTAGTTCTGAAGGGGGGAATATTAATGTCAATGCTGATAATATTACTCTCAGTGGCAGTAGTAACTTAGTTGCAGGTATTGATCAAGGGCTAGGTACTCCCGAATCTGAAGTTGGAGATATTAATTTAGATGCAACGGGTGATATCAATCTTGCTGAATCTAGTACAATTCGCAATCAAATTGCGGAAGATGCCACTGGTATTGGGGGTGATATTAACGCTCAAGCATTTTCCATTGACCTAACTGGTGGAAGTTTTTTTAGTACCAGTACTAGAGGACAAGGAGATGCAGGTAATGTTACGGTCAACGCTGATGACTCAATTTCATTAAATGGCACAAGTACGAGTTTTTCTAGCAACATTCTGGCTACTGCCAACGGTAATGGTGGTGAAATCAATATCACGACTCCCTCTTTGACCCTAGAAAATCAAGCAAGAATCGTTACAGCAGTCTTGGGAAGGGGAAATGGGGGAAGAATAGTAGTTGATAGTGATTCTGTCTCTTTAGATGCTAGTGAGATTGAAACTAGTGTAGTCACTTTAACAGACAATAATGGTGCGATCTCATCAATTGGTCAAGGTAATGGAGGAACGATTGAAATTAGTGGTGATTCTCTCTCTTTGAGTAATGGTGCAGATATTAATGCTTCTACTTCAGGGAATGGTAATGCAGGGAATTTAACGATTAA
>NZ_JBZNBU010000105.1:0-14107 GCF_058530065.1 Waterburya sp.
ATTGTTTAGAGGCTGGTTTTCTGACATAAATAACCGCTTTTTTAGCTCTCATTCTATTTACTCACAAAATCTTCTTTTATTGACATTTTAGCCAGTAGCGATCGCCTGATTCTTGGATCACCAAAAGCGTGCAAGACCCTTTAAATGTGACCATTCTTCAAAAAAGTTTGACCCAGTAATTGGTTCTACTAAGCCATAAAGCCAAAGATAGTCATATTTATATTGATGTTCTCCAATAGGCTGTACTCCTTTACTTGTTATTTTCTTCCTTTCTATAGTGTGCAGTCCAAATCGGGACTCGTCTTGTACCCAATACCTAATTTCTTGATATTTATCCCGTTTATCTTGATGTAATAATAGTTCTTTCTTAATTATCTCTGGGATTTTTTTTTAAATTCAGCTTCAGCTTTAGTATCTTTTTTGACGTTAGTACGACGCGGAACTTTAAGTTTGGCTTTAAGTCGGTAACGTACTGTATCATGTACAACTTTATAGGTAACATCTAAATCATGAACTGTATATAGCCAGGTTTGTATTTCTTTATAACTGCTGAATCCTTCTTTTTCATTTAATTCATTAATCAAAGTTTGTTGAATTTCTGGAGGAATTTCTGGTTTTCTTCCTGAAGATTTATAAATCTCTAGCATTTCTGAAATCCCACCTTTTCTATATGAACTTAGCCATGGTGACACTGTAGTTCTGTGTTTTCCACTCAATGCCGACAAATGTCCAATAGTTTCAGCCAGGTTAGTTTTAATCCAATAAAGTGCCTGTATTCTTTCTTTCTTCTGAGAATTTCTTTCTTTTTTGAGTAACCTTGATAATGTTTCAATCGATTCGACAATTTCTATTTTAAGTTTTCCTGCCACTTTTAGTGTTTTTGTTGCTTTTTTCTAGTTAGCGATCGCTTGCTAGTATTTATAGCATACTTAAAGTTATTTGATATAATTCCTACCAGAGGAGCTTTACAGAATATAGAGGATGTTTTTAACTACGACAGTATTCCTCTAGGAATCACCCAGAGTGACATTTTGGCCTTTCTCAATTCTTTTGCCAACGCAGATGAAGAAAAACACCGTCAAGCAGAATCTCTTCGAGCAGTTATGCCGCTTTATGAATTTGAGATTAAAAGATAAATTGTTTTAACAATTACCTCATAATAATGATTACAAAAGTCACAAAACCCTTAGGCAGTGTCATAAAAGATTCGTAATTGAATATATCTTTAAACCATTGTGAATTATTATTTTTCTTAAAATATTTGAGATCGATGCTAACGATCTCATGTGCGTTGCTACAGAGGTAAGAATAGTTATTTGGTAGAAGGGTTTAAATAAAAAATCATGAATTGAAGCAGACTGCTTTTACTTAATCGAACTGACAAAATTAGATAATAATTGTAATCCATTGTCCGAAGACTTTTCTGGATGAAACTGTACTGCCATCAAATTATCGCGAGCGATCGCAGCTGTAACTGTTTGCGTGCCGTGAGTTACCGTAGCTGCTTTAATATTTTTATCTGCGGGATCGACATAGAAAGAATGGACGAAATAAAGATAGGGATTTTCGGGTAAATTTTCCCACAAAGGCAGTCGATCTTGAATTAAATCTAATTGATTCCAACCCATCTGAGGAATAGTAATATCGGGTTCTTTCTGGAAACGTTTTACTGTACCTTTGACAACTCCCAAACCCCTTTCCGTACCTTCTTCCGAACCTTCAAACAACAATTGCAAGCCCACACAAATACCCAAAAAAGGTTTTCCCGATGCGATCGCTTGTTTAATTACTGGTTCTAAATTTCGCTCTCGAATGTGGCGCATGGCAGGATCGAAAGCACCCACTCCAGGCAAAACCACCGCATCAGCGGCTAAAATCTCTTCCGAGTCGTAAGTAATTTTAGGTGTTGCACCAGCTTTTTCCAAACCCTTACAGGCAGAGTGCAAATTGCCCATATCATAATCAATTACCGCTACGTTAACCATACTTTTTAAATAAGGAGTTACAAGTTATAGGTTATATGTTATTGGTTAAACAAGGTTACAGGTTATTTGCCTAATTCTTTGGATCTGTTAGTTGCAGTCTTCACTGCTTCGATCAAAGCCGAACGAAAACCAAGACTTTCTAATTTAGCCACCCCTGCAATGGTAGTTCCTCCAGGGCTAGTGACTCGATCCTTTAATACTCCTGGGTGTTGTCCCGTTTCCTTTACTAAGGTAGCAGTACCCAAGACTGTCTGAGTCGCCAACTGTAAAGCGATCGCTCTAGGCAAACCCGAAGCCACTCCCCCATCTGCCAAGGCTTCGATCGCCAAAGCCACAAATGCAGGTCCCGAACCAGATAAACCCGTTACTCCATCCATCGCCGATTCTGAAACTTCGACTACTTCTCCTACGGCATTAAAAATAGAACGAGCTTGTTCTAAGTGCTTTGCTGTAGCTTTAGTCCCTGGAGCGATCGCTGTCATGCCCTGCCCTACCGTAGCGGGAGTATTAGGCATGACTCGAATTACTGGCTGCTGGGGAAACGCTGTTTCTAATTTAGCGATAGTCGTTCCCGCCAAGATTGAAATTACCGTGCTGCTGCCATTCGGTTCGATATTATCAGTCACCACCTCGAAGATTTGTGGCTTAACTGCTAGCAATATAATTTCCGCTGTCGATATAGCAGTCTGATTGTCTTGAGTAACTCTGACTCCATAATGTTCGACTAAATATTCTCTTCTTTCGGCTCTAGGTTCGCTGACTAACACGGTATTAGCAGCAAATACATTTTGTGCTAGGAGGCGAGATAAAATAGCTTCTGCCATTACCCCGCCACCAATGATACTGAGGCAAATACTATTAGATTCCATTACCTAATAATACTATTCAAGAACATTTATTCCTAACACATTATTGAGCGACTACGTTGGGTTGTTGTCCCCAAGCATCGGGAGTAGGTGCGGTGCGGCGCACGTGAGGTTCGGGAGTATGAACGTCTCTTAAAATGCCCGATAGACTGCTTACTTTTACCGAACTGGGAGTAAACAAGAAAATACTTTCTCCGACTCGTTCTTGATGACCATCCATAGCATAAGTCCCCCCTGCAATGAAGTCTACCGCTCTTTGGGCTTCATCGGGATTCATTACGTTTAAATTGAGTACTACGGATTTACGCTCGCGCAAAGCAATAATTACTTGAGGCATCTCTTCAAAAGAGTGAGGCTCGATAACTACCACTTCAGAATTTCCGTTAGTTAATCCTGGCATACCAATTACATTATTCATTTTCATTTCTTTACGACTGGGTTGATGGTTGCGATCGGAGGGAATTTTAGTTAATTCTGGCTGATTTTTTGGTGATTGAGAATCAACATAGCTGGATTCTTCTTGAGGATCGTATTCTGTATATTCATCTTCTTCGCTATCGTAATCAGTTTCAATCCCAAAAAATTCTTTTAGTGTGTCTAACATATTGCTGGCAATTCCTAATTAATTTACGACTTTAATTGGTGTTTTCAATATTTCTTGCAATTATTGCTCGGCGGTTAAATCTAATAAAAAACTGAAAATATTCAGATATCTTTAATTATTGAGTTATCTTTTTGTAGTTTCAATTGTTTAGATCGACAACACTGGCAATTTCATCCCCGATATTTTCGAGAAAGTGGCTGTTTTACAAGAAATATTTGTTTGGCGATTCAATTCTACTCTAACTACCCCCTAATTGGAGGTTCGGGAAAATCAGTTTCTTTATGTAATTTTAATTCTCTTGGTTTTTATTTAAAAAACTTTACATTGGTAATGTGTAAATCGCCACAGAATATATTTTAAATAGTTTTTTTTCTCTCACCAAAAATAGTCCTACCCAAACGAATCATGGTTGCCCCTGCTTTGATCGCCAATAAATAATCCCCAGACATTCCCATCGATAGTTCTTCCATAACCAGATGAGAATAATTTTCTTGCGCGATCGCCGTGGCTAAAGATTTAGTTGATTGAAAAGCATTGAGGGTTTCTTCTGGAGACAATCCTAGAGGCAAAATTGTCATTAATCCCTTAATTTTCAGAAATTTATAGCTATCCAATTCGGCTAAATCAGCGAATAATTCTGTCACAGACCAACCATATTTATTAGGATCTGGCAGAACCTTGACCTGGAGAAATACCTGGGGAGTACGATTTAATTCTCCCGCCAAATTATTCAATCTCTTGGCTAAAGCCAAACTGTCCACAGAATGAATCCAATCAAAATGTTCGATAATCTTTCTCGCCTTATTCTTTTGAATATGACCGATAAAATGCCAACGAATATCGGTTAAATCTTGAAGAGCTTCTTGCTTGCTCAATGCTTCTTGGAGGCGGTTTTCAGCAAAGTCTCGCACTCCCGATTCATAGGCAGTTCGCATAGATGCGATCGCTACTTGCTTGGTAACTGCTATTAGTTTGACGCGATCGGGAATTTGCTGCTGTATGAAGCTGATTGTCTGGGAGATAGACCCTGTCATCAAGTTAATTTAGATAAGATAAAAATTACAAAAAAGTACGCTTATAAATAGCCTGAAGTTGGCGATGTTTTTCCGTTTCTCGTTCTAAGACTAATTGTCTCATTAAACTTTCCATCGACATACGAGCATCCGTTCTACTAATGGGGTCAAAAGAAAGAGAATTCTCGCCAGTGGAGACGATAAAAAACAAACGTTGAGCGTATAAAGTAGTAAATAATTCTCGATCGTCCTTTAATAAGCATATTCTGTAGAGAAGCCCGAAGGTAGGATGATTTAGATAGAATTCATTTTGTTGATTATTCACTCTGAAGTTTTATTTAGCTAGACGCATAGAATATTTTAAAGATTATACTATTCACTCATCAAAGAATGAATGTTACTAAGATAATTAATTCCATAATCCATAATTTTTTTATTCAATAAATTTAAGTCCCAATTTAATATTTACATTTATAAGATGAATTTTCTGCAAAAAATCGCGTTGCGAAGCTATGCCGCCAGTCTGATCGCAATCTCTAGTAGTTCCATAGTTTTAATACAGCAAGTAGCTGTGGCTGCCCTAAATGCCAGGGAAATTAGTACCATTGCCAGAGACATTACGGTAAAAGTAATTCAAGCTCAAACGGGCAATAATGGCTCGGGAGTAATTATCGAGAATCAAGACAATGTTTATTCCGTCCTAACTAACTATCACGTTGCGGGGGAAGATGGAGTCTATCGCGTACAAACTCCCGATGGTGTTAAGCACCCAGTCGAATCGAAGCAAGATCTACCTGGTTTAGATTTGATGATTCTAACTTTTAAGAGTGACGATGAATATCAAGTCGCCGAATTAGGCAGATCTGAAGAAGTAGTTCCCCTACAAACAGTATTTGTAGCTGGTTTTCCTGCCATTCAAAACGATCTAGATCTAGTTTCTGGTCAGGTGAGAAGTATTCGAGAAGATATTTTAATTAATCCTGAAGAAGGAGAAGGCTATGCTTTAGTTTATTCCAATCAAACTTTGCCTGGAAGTAGCGGTGGTGCGGTTATCGATGAAGATGGTTTATTGGTAGCAATTAATGGGGAAACCGAACGAGATCCCACTACAGGAAGAGATATCAGTCGGGGTATTCCCATGGAGATTTTTCTTTCTGCAATGGAAGAACTAGAACGGGAAAATCAGTTAGCCGAAGCAGAACAAGAACGTATTGCCGAAGAGAAACGCTTGGCAGCGGAAGAAGCCAGACAAAGGGCGCAAGAAGCAGAAGAAATTCAAGCAGCAGAAGAAGAAGCCGAAAGAGAAAGATTGATAGCAGAACGAGAAGAACAAGCAGAAGCAAATCGAACTAGGGTGGCTGCTCTTCCTTCCGATCGCTTTCCTTCTAGTTATTTGCTAGCCCAAGACTTAGTCGGGCATCAAGATATAGTTCACAGCGTTGTTTTAAGCGACGATCGCACTAAGATAGTTACGGGTAGTTGGGATAATACGATTAAAGTTTGGAACGCTCAAACAGGCAAATTGGAGCAAACTTTAGTCGGACACAAGACTCTAGTTAACAGCGTGGCGATTAGCGCAGATGGGAACACTCTAGTTAGTGCCAGCGACGATACTACCCTCAAAGTTTGGAATTTACAAACAGGAGAATCGAGACAGACTCTCACTGGTCATAATGACGTAGTTAACAGCGTGGCGATGAGTTCTGACGGTCAAACTGCCATCAGTGCTAGCGACGACGAAACCATCAGGGTTTGGGATTTGTCAACTGGCAAGTCCCTTCTGACCCTTACAGGACATGAAGATTGGGTTAACAGCGTAGCGATTAGTTCTGACGGTCAAACTGCTATTAGCGGCAGCAGCGACGAAACAATTAAAGTCTGGGATCTCAATAGTGGCAGATTAGAAGAGACTTTTGTGGGTCATACCGATGTGGTAACCACCGTAGCAATTAGTCCCGATGGTTCGACGATTGTTAGCGGTAGCGATGACGAAACTGTAAGAATTTGGGATCGTCAAAGTTCGAGACTCAAACACACATTTGATTTAGATTCAGGATGGGTCAATAGCGTTGCCATCAGTCCCGATGGTACTAAAGTTGCCAGCGGTAATGACGACGGAACGATTAGAGTTTGGAGTTTACAAGACTATCGACCCTTGGCAGTGGTAGAAGGTCATGAGGATCTAGTCTCTAGCGTTGCCTTGAGTTCTAACGGTTCGACTATTGTTAGCGTCAGTGGCGACAAAACTCTCAAAATCTGGCAATTAGAGAATTGATTGGGGGAAATAACCTATAACTCTTTCTATAATGGTTTCGGGAGGTAAGGAAACATCGATGACTAAAGCATTTGTTGGTTCTTCTAAATCGGCAAATTGACTGGTTAACAAGTCGGCTTTCATGAAATGTCCTTGACGCTGTTCGATTCGAGAACGAATGCAGTCATAATCCCCTTGGAGATAGACAAAGATAACTCGCGGATCGTGATTTTTTAAGATCGAACGATATTGCTCTTTCAGTGCCGAACAAGCTAAGACTCCCGATTCTCCCCCTTCTAATTTGTTGGCGATTAATTGTTGTAGTTCTTGCAACCAAGGTAGGCGATCGCGATCGCCCAAAGGTATACCTCGATCTATTTTGGCAATATTACTTGGAGGATGAAAATCATCTGCATCGTAAAAATTGCAATTCAGGCGATCGCTCAGTATTTTACCCACCGTTGATTTGCCCGATCCCGATACTCCCATAACTATGTAAAATATGTTACTTGTCATTCTTCCTCTTGCCATGGTTGAGGTTTCTCTGCTGCTTTAAATTGTGGTTTGGGCTTAGGTTTGGGGAATGGGACTAATTCTAACTGTCTGTAGTTAGATTCGGCTTCTCCTCGACGACGTTCGGAAGTTCTTTCTTCGCTAGTATTTTCTGTAACTACTTCGTAGAGAATGGCTTGCTTGTTGCTGGTATTTCCTTTGCGCAATACTCTACCCAATCTTTGGATATATTCTCTAGTCGAACCCGTACCCGATAAAATAATCGCAATGCGAGCATCGGGAACATCCACCCCTTCGTTGAGTACGTGGGAAGCGACGAGGGTTTTATATTCTCCCGCTTTAAAACTCTTAAGAATGGTGTGCCTTTCTTTAACTGGGGTTTGGTAAGTTATGGCAGGAATGAGAAATTGCTGGGAAATGCGATAGACAGTGGCATTATCGTTGGTGAAAATCAGAATCCTTTCTCTCTCATGTTTGCCGATCAAGTCCACCAGCAAGCGTAATTTGGCATCCGTTCCTTGAGAAATTTCTTTTGACTGCCGATGAGCTAACATAGCTTTTCTGCCTTGAGGCGAACGCGCGCTAGCTTTAACAAATAGCTGCCATCCATCTAAACTGCCCAAAGAGATATTCGAGTCGCGCAAAAATTTATTGCGCGTGGCGATCGCTTGATTATATTTTTCTTGTTCTTCGTCGGATAGTTTTACTCTAATTTGAATTACCTTATGACCTGCTAAGGTCTTGCCAGATAATTCTTCGGGAGTTTTGCGATAAACAATTTTACCGATTAAAGTATCTAGATGGCGGTGAGTGCCGTCGCTGCGTTCGGGGGTGGCAGTCAAACCGAGGCGATAGGGGGCGATCGCATATTCGGCAATGACTTTAAAAAAGTCGGTGGGTAGATGGTGACATTCATCGAAAATTTGCAAGGCGTAGCGGTTGCCTAGGGTTTCCGCATGGATCGCAGCACTGTTGTAGGTAGCAATCAAAATTGGGGTGCGATCGCGCGAACCTCCCCCTAACAATCCTACTTCGGTATTGGGAAAGGCTTTTTCTATCTGGGCGTACCACTGGTGCATCAAGTCTAAAGTAGGTACGACGATTAAAGTAGTGCGGGGGGTAGCCTCCATCGCTAGTTGGGCTAAATAAGTTTTTCCCGCAGCGGTAGGCAAGACTACTACTCCCTGTCTGCCTGATTGCTTCCAGGCTTGCAAGGCTTCTCCTTGATGGGGATAGGGTTCGTATTGCTTGACGGCTTTTAGTTCTAAGTTGTAAAATTCTCTTGCTTCGTCAATAATGCTTTTATCGTCTGCTTTTAACGCTTCAATTAAAGGACGATAATAGAGGGCGGGAATGCGAAATTTCTCCACGCGATCGTCCCAAGTAGCATAATCTAACCAAGCCCTGCCTTTTGGGGGAGGATGCAAAATTAAAGTTCCACGGTCAAATTTTAATTTAGGCGATCGAGCCATAGGAAAATGTTAAATAGTAGATTTTGAATTTTGGGATTGGGCGATCGACAAATCGACCATAAATTTTAATACCGTGCGGGTAATGAAAGTTGTTTTTACCTATGTTTATTCAAAATCCTATCAATTTTTCGTTCTATATATCAAATCATGCTTAAATTTAATTTTGATATTTGTTTTTAATAATTAATCTTTTTTTTTAGAAATCTGTAAAAATAAAAGTTTTAATTTTGAATTATGTAGTAAAACTGAAATAAATATTTTTTTACAACTGTTAATAAAAACCAATTTGAAATTATTTTTTTAAAGAAAATATATTTTTAAATTAATTGCTACTAGAAATAATAAGTAGCGAATATTTATTATCAACAATACTATAAGAATAATTGTCGAGATATTTATCTTAAATAGCTACTATTTACTTATAATTAATTTTGGACTTAGAGAATCTTCAGAAAAAATTACAATGAGCAAAATTTTAGTTACTGGTGGCGCGGGTTATATTGGTTCTCATACGGTCAAAAAATTAGGCGAAGCAGGCTATGAAGTTGTGGTTTATGACAACCTTTCTACAGGCTCAAACAATGCTGTTTTATATGGCGAACTCGTTCGAGGAGAACTTAAAGATACCGAACATTTAGCCAAAGTTTTTGCCCAACATCAATTTGATGCAATATTGCATTTTGCGGCTAGCATTTCCGTACCAGAATCTTTAGAAAAACCACTACTTTATTACCACAACAATACTTGTAATGTAGTCAATTTATTACGTTGCTGCGAAACTTATGGTGTCAATCAATTTGTTTTTTCTAGTACCGCAGCAGTATACGGTGAAGTTAAAGAATCTCCAGTCACAGAAACTTCTCCTACCGTTCCGATCAATCCTTATGGCAAATCAAAGTTAATGAGCGAAAATATTATTCGCGATTATGCTGCTGCTTCAGATCTTAAATATGTTATATTGCGCTATTTCAACGTAGCGGGAGCAGATAGTTCGGGAAAAATCGGTCAGATGGGAAAAAAAGCCGCTCACTTGATTAAAGTCGGTTGCGATGCAGCTTTAGGAATTCGTCCTTCTGCCAGTATTTTTGGGACTGATTATCCTACACCTGATGGTACGGGGATTAGAGACTATATTCATGTAGAAGATTTGGCTACCGCTCATGTAGATGCTTTGAGATATTTAGCCAAAAAATCTACCAGCCAAATTCTTAACTGCGGATACGGTAATGGCTACAGCGTCAGAGAAGTCTTAGCAAAAATTAAAGAAATTTCAGGAATAGACTTTACGATCCTCGAAACTCCCCGAAGAAAAGGCGATCCTGCTTGTGTTATAGCTTCAGGAGACAAAATTCGCGAGATTATTGGCTGGCAACCAAAACATAATTCTCTGGACGAAATTGTGAGTTCTGCTTTAGCTTGGGAAAAGAAAAAATTAAACTTACCAGATTTAGTGTAATCTAAATTACTTTAGAGATTAAAACAATAATTAAATAAATAATTATTTGAGAGGAGTATTCTACAAACATTCAAATTGATTGTTGTGTCCTAATAATATATGTCTGCTAAAAACTATTCTCATTATCAATTAACTACCTCAACTTCCTGGCTAAGAAAGATTGTAATTAAAAATTTCTTTAAGCAAATAAATTTATCTACAATCATAGGAGCAGTCGCCACAACTTTATTTTTTTCTCAAAATGTTCTTGCCCAATCTTTTAGGGGATATTGTATTTCTCTTCCAGAAAAAAAAAATGTAGCAGAACAAGCAGAACAAATGTTAGTAGAAAGCGAAACTTATGATGAAGCAATTATAGTGACGAGAAAAGGTCATAAATATACTATTTCTCTTGATGAGACAAACAGCAGAGAATTAATCCTAAAACAAGAAGGAAAAAAAATCGAGCTTGATCGCATGACTCTTTCTCCTGAAGAAGGAAGGATCGGGAAGATTGTTTTGGGTCAAGATGATTGGTTGTGGATAGATCGTCCTGCCCTCGACTACATCATGAAGGTGAATTTTTCTCAAACCGCAGCTTATTTCGATCCTCCTATTAAGCTACCAGAACTTGTCGATCGACCTTGTAATTTCATCATAAGCTTATGGCAAAAATGTCGGAGGGGACAATATAACTATAGTGCTTCGTTGAATCGGGTTTTTATTAGTGGTTATCCTAAAAAATCTTGGGGAAAACAAAAATATATCCACTCTGAATTTATTTCAGGAGAAGAAGAAGCAGTCCCAGAACTATTAGAAAAAGCTGTTTTTATTGCAGATATTCCCCAATGGAAAGGAGTCTTATTTAGGGATATTACAGGGGAAGCCCTTTTTTATGATGGTACAACTGTCATCAATATTTCCGAAGATTTTTTAGAGCTAAATAATAGCGAAAATTTTCAAGACTGGGAAATCAGAAAAACTGCTAGTGGCAGGACTTTTCTGGGTAAATTTGCCAGTCGAACGGAAGAAGATGCCTTATTTTTAATGGAGTTAACAGTTGAACCAGGTTTAAAGCCCATTTATTTACCTGAAGATTTAAAATCTCACTGGTTAGAAGTATTTAGTTTCTCTGAAGATCCTCAGGCAACTTTGTGGATTTTATCCAGAAGAGTTATTTTGTCAGAGGTAGATCGTAGAATCCAAACTTTAGTTGCATTGCCCAGTTTTTCAGTTATTCAAAAGCTTAAAATAGAGGAACTGGAAGAATTAAAAGAATCGAATGATAGTAGAATTACATTCTCAGTCAAACAACAAGACAGCAGCTTGGTTACGGACTATGTATTAGAAGAAGTACCTGCTGACTCTTCTAATTGTGAAATAATCTTAGATCTCGAACAACCGATAATTCTCAAAACAGCAGAATAATTTATATTTATCCCACATTCAGCAGCCCTATAGATTAAGCACGAAAGAAACATAGATTCAAGATTGGGAGCATTGCTCAGAAGTAGCTAATTATCCAGCAATCTTGAGCAGCAAATAAATACAATTGAATTCCTACAGAACTTTGACTCTATATGTGACTAGAGATGAAGCAGCCTCTCTTTTTCTCAACGGCGAACCAGAAACAGCAAGGTTGATTTTGAGAGATTTAGTCAATGCCACTATCGGGTTTGAAGAACTAGCACTCCAAACTTCTTTGCCAAGTAAAAGTCTGCACAGAATGCTATCAGCTAAAGGTAATCCTATGATGAATTAAAGAAACTTTTGACTTCTGACTTTCAAATAAACAGACTTGGAGAAATCTTAAAATATTCCCCCAACTTTTTGGCTTGCTCTTTACTAATTGCCCTTTTACCATTAACAATTGCTGAAATTAATCCTTTTGAGGGGCTAACGATTCCTACTAAATCCGATTGTTTAGTATGACTAACTTCTAGAAGATGCTGCAAAATTTCGTGAGGTGGAAGATTTTGCCATTCTTTAAGATTGTAGTTAGTTTCTTCGTAATCTTCGATCAACTTTACGAGCAAGCGAAGCAAAGCAGTTTCTTCAGGAGAACGATGCTTTTTTTTGGCAATCAATTTTTCCGCTACCGCCAGATTTTGTTCGTATTCTGTTTCTGTTTCGATAACTTTAGGAATTAACTTTACTTCATCCAAAAGCTTGAGATAATTTTCTCGATTAATAGTAAGAGTCATTTTTCCATTTCCCCTTGTCGTACTCAGCGTGAGTCAAAAAATATTTGAAATAAGCAACCTGTTCTTCGTAGTCTATATCAAGAATCAAGCGATATTTATTCCCCTTAATATTGAACACAGTAAAGTTGCCTACTGCTTCAGCATCTCGATAAATCTGCTGTACGTCAATTAAACTCTGCCATTGTGCTTGCTCGATTGTTTTGCAGAATGCCTTAATTGTATTGGTAACATCTGGATATTTGGATGCAGCTTTCTTGAGCTTCCCAGCCGAAATTAGGTGCATTTAGATAGATCGCGAACCTGGTTTTCATTTTGAAAACTTATTTATGATGTTCGCATATTGAAAACTCGTTGTCAATCTCTACAAGTTCAACCTATATTTTCAATCTTAACTCTGGGTAATCTAAAAGTGATATGTATTGTTGCTTCTAACTTTTAACTTTTGACTTCTGACTTTAAAAATGAAACGTTGTAACTCACCGCATTGCTGGTTTTTTTCGCTCCAGTATTTTAGAAGTAGCAGGTGAAGCACTCGAAAAACTAGACGGAACGATTAGAGTAGTTTGTAATTCCGATCTTTCGCTACAGGATGTAGAAACCGCCAAAGCTGCCCAACAAGCAATCCGCCGTTCTTGGTGTGCTGGCGAACCTGAAAAGTTACCAGAACTGTCTCATTCTCGTTTTGCTAGACTATTCAAATTTCTCTCTCAAGGCAAAATGCAGGTGCGAGTACTACCCGATGAGGTATTTGGACTGATACACGGTAAGGCAGGAGTTATAACCTACGCTGACGATAGTAAAACTAGTTTTTTAGGTAGTGCCAATGAAAGTAAAACCGCCTGGAAGTTAAATTACGAACTGGTCTGGGAAGATGAAAGCAAAGATTCGATTATCTGGGTGCAGGAAGAATTTGACGCTTTATGGCATCACCCCCAAGCCGTACCTTTGGCAGACTTCGTAGTCAAAGACATTAACCGCATCGCCCACCGCGTAGAAATCGATCGCCAAAAGTGGTTAGCAGAACCAAACCCCGATCCCGCATCGGCAATTGTCGAAACTCCTATCTACAGACAAGAACTGGGTTTATGGGCGCATCAAAAGTTCTTCATCAAGAAAGCCTTTGAAAACCATCTTCAAGGTGGTGCGCGTTATATCCTCGCGGATCAAGTTGGTTTAGGCAAAACAGTACAGCTTGCCGTCTCAGGGCTGCTAATGGCTTTACATGGAGATAAACCCGTGTTGGTAATCGCTCCCAAACCTTTGGTCTTGCAGTGGCAGGGAGAATTAAAAGATTTAGTTGGCATCCCTTCGGCAATTTGGAATGGTCGCTGCTGGATCGATGAAAACGGTTTGGAATATCCCTCAAAAGGCGCAGAATCAATCAAAAACTGTCCCCGTCGCATTGGTATTATCTCACAAGGTTTAATTACCTCTGGTTCGGAAATCATCGACTTTCTGTTAGCCATGAAATACGAATGTGTCATTGTAGATGAGGCGCATCGAGCCAGAAGAAAGAAAATTAACGACAATAGCCCTAACGAACCGCCCGATCCTAATAATTTGATGCGATTTCTATATGAAATAAGCGATCGCACTAAAAGCATGATTTTGGCTACCGCAACTCCAGTACAACTTCATCCTATTGAAGCTTGGGATATGCTCGATATTTTAAGCAGAGGCAGCGATCGCGTTTTTGGTAATGCCTGGAGTAACTGGCGTAGAGCTTCAGAAGTAATTCCTATCGTAATGGGAGAAGAATCG